>DATENM010000090.1 GCA_035275065.1 Blastocatellia bacterium | reverse complement strand
GAGCCGGGAGCGCCACCGACGCCAGCGGCACCGCCTGACCCGGCGCTCGCGCCGGCTGCTGAACCTCCAGCCTTGCCTGCCGCGCCGCCTGCCGCAGCGCCGCCACAAGCGCCGGCTGTCGCGCCGACCGCGCCCGCGCCGCCACAAGCGCCGCTCAGCCAGCAAGACAAGGACGCCGCCGTCGAAGCGTTGCGCGAGGCATTGAAGGACAGCGATGCCGAGATGCGCGAGCAGGCGCTCTTCTCGTTGTCGCAAATCCGTGGCGCGCGCGCTACGGAAGCCATCGTCGCGGCGTTGAAGGATCAGAATTCCGAAGTGCGCGAGAAGGCCGCCTGGGCGCTCGGCCTGCGGCGTGGCGAAGGATTGGTCGAAGCGCTCATCGCCGTCTTGCACGACGAGAACGCCGGCGTCCGTGAGAAAGCCGCCTGGGCGCTCGGCTTGAGAGGCAACCGCAGCGCCGTCGAGCCGTTGATCGAAGCCTTGAAGGATAAGAGCGCCGATGTGCGCGGGACAGCCGCGTGGGCTTTAGGGTTGCGCGGCGACGCGCGCGCCATCAAAGCCTTGAACGCCGCGACCAAAGACGAGAACCGCGAGGTGCGCAGCCGCGCCCTGTGGGCGCTAGGCATGTTGCTGATGCGCAGCGGCCAAGCGGCGGCCACTGGCAATAACGATCATGACATCGATGTGGATGTCGAAGGCAGAGTCCGCGGCGGTGTCGCTGGTGGCGTTGTGGGCGGCGTCGCGAGCGGCGTCGGTGCGGGCAGCGGCGTTGGCAACGGCATCGGCAACGGCATCGGTGGTGGCGTCGGCGGTGGCGTTAGTGGCGGCGTCGGTGGCGGGGTTTCAGGCGGCGTTGGCACCGGACACGGGCGCAAGCGGCTGCGGCCCGCGACCCGCAACGCCGATCAGCCGCCCGCAACGAAGCAACCGTGAAGGACTGAGACGGCTGCGGCCCGCGGCATCGTTTGTTGTTCAGTTGTGCCGTGCTCGACTCTAAAGCGGAATTCAGTCGGGGTAGCGCAATCTGTTAGCTTGCGCGAGTCGCTGCGCAAGCTAACAGATTGCGCTACAGGGCGACACCAATTTGCAAACTACTTAAGCGTCTGGAAGTGCCTGCCGGATGCGCCGCCCGAAAGCGGCATTCATTACAAACCGATTGGTGATTGATCAGAGGCGGAATCGCGCCCGGCAAAGCCGGGTCGAGGCGGCGACGCGTTTTCATTCGTTCATCGGAAGGAGCAAGTGACATGAGGAAACTGATGTTGAGCCTGGCGGCCTTGATGATCATGGGCATCGGCTTTGCCACCTATTCAATGCAGGCGACGAGCGCGCCGCAAACCGCTCCCGATTTGCAAGAGAAGATTCGCATGCTCGGTTCCGCCAATCCTATAGAGCGGGCCTCGGCGGCCTGCCAGATCGGCGAGATGGGCAAGCAGGCGGCGGCGGCAATCCCGCAGTTGATTGCGTTGCTTGGCGACGATACACCCATCAATGCGCAGCTCGATTGCAACCAGCACAACAGCATGATGGGCAAGCACAACTACGTCGAGCACACGACGCCGGGCGAGCGAGCCGCTGCCGCGCTCGCCGTGATGGGCAGCCCGGCGGTCGATCCGCTCATCAGCGTGTTGCGTGACGCGCAGCCGGTGGCGCGCGCCAACGCGGCGTGGGCGCTGGGCATCATCAAAGACCCGCGCACCGTCGCGCCGCTGATTGCCGCCGCTAAAGATGCCGAGGTGCGGGTGCGCGAGCACGCGACCTGGGGGCTGGGCCTCAAGCATGACCGCAGCGTCGTCGAGCCGCTCGTTGCCGCACTCGGCGACCGCGAAGCATCGGTGCGCGAGAAGGCTGCATGGTCGCTGGGGCTGCAAGGCGATCAACGCTCAGTCGCGCCGCTGGTCGAAGCTTTGCGCGATGATAATGTGAAAGTGCGCGAGCAGGTTGCCTGGGCGCTCGGCTTGAAGGGCGACGAAACAGCGGTCGAGCCGCTGGCCCTGGCGCTCAGAGATCATAGCCCGGAGGTTCGCGAGAAAGCCGCGTGGGCGCTCGGGCTCAAAGGCGACCAGCGCGCCGTCGAGTCGCTGATGGGCGCTTTGAAAGACGAGACGGCAGAGGTGCGCAAGCAGGCCGCATGGGCGCTCGGCTTGAAGGGCGATCACCGCGCCGTTCCCGCATTGAATCAGGCGATGAAAGATCAACAGCACGAAGTCCGCAAGACCGCCGCGTGGGCGCTCGGCTTGATCCTGATGCGCGACGGCAAAGCGGTGGATGCGAACCTCGACCTCGATCTCGACAAAGACATTGACGTGGATGTGGACGCTGATGTGGACATGGACGTAGACGTGGACGTTGATATAGACACAAAGGACGAGCATGAAGGGACGCGCGGTGAAGCGATGATGCCGCGCCCGACGCCAACGCCGACGCCGATACCGCGCGCCACGCCCACCCCCAGGCCGACTTCGGTGATGAATGTCGCGCCGGCAGAGAAGATCAGGCAGAAGACGCGGCGCAAGGCGACGACTGCGCCGAATCAATGAAGCGATTCAAATAATGGCAAGCGCCATCCAGAGAGCGGGTTTCAGATAAGCTTGGCCAGAGGAGTCGCCACAAAGGCATGAAGAAGCACAAAGCAGATCGTGATGCTTTGTGCTTCTTCATGCCTTTGTGGCCAAGGCTCAATCTACCGGCAAGCCACCATAGGGAATTAATTCGTCGCCACGTTCATGTTGAGGGCGCGAACCAGGAAGCCCCAGCGGTCGGCGACCTCTTCGATCTGCTTCGAGGTCGGCTTGCCGGCGCCGTGGCCGGCGCGAGTTTCGATGCGGATCAAAATGGGATTCGGCCCCGCCTGCGCCGCCTGCATGGCCGCCGCGAATTTGAAGCTGTGCAAAGGCACGACGCGATCATCATGATCAGCGGTGGTGATCAACGTCGGCGGGTAGGCTGTCCCCGGCTTGATGTTGTGTAGCGGCGAATAGGCGTACAGCGCCTTGAACTCTTCGGGGTTATCCGCCGAGCCATAATCCGATACCCATGCCCAGCCGATAGTGAACTTCTGGAAGCGCAGCATGTCCATCACGCCAACCGCCGGCAATGTCGCGCCGAACAACTCGGGCCGCTGCGTCATCGCCGCGCCGACCAGCAAGCCGCCGTTGCTGCCGCCAAAGATCGCCAACTTTGGGGTCGAAGTGTACTTGTTGGCAATCAGCCACTCAGCCGCCGCAATGAAGTCGTCGAAGACGTTCTGCTTCTTGAGCTTCATGCCGCCCTGGTGCCAATCTTCGCCATACTCGCTGCCGCCGCGCAGGTTCGGCACCGCATAGACGCCGCCCATCTCCATCCACACCAGGTTGCCGACGCTGAAGGCCGGCGTCAGCGAGACGTTGAAGCCGCCGTAGCCATACAGCAGCGTCGGGTTCTGGCCGTCGAGCTTCAGGCCTTTCTTGTAGGTGATAATCATCGGTACGCGCGTGCCGTCTTTGCTGTTGTAGAAGACCTGCTTCGATTCGTAGTCCGCGGTGTTGAAGTCCACCTTCGGGGCGCGAAAGACCGTGCTGCGGCCCGTTCGCATGTCGTAACGGTAAACCGTCGCCGGCGTCGTGTAGCTGGTGAAGCTATAAAAGGTTTCTTGATCCGCGCGCTTGCCGCCGAAGCCGCTGGCGGTGCCGATGCCCGGCAGCGCGACTTCGCGCACCAGCTTGCCCTTCAGGTCATACACCTTGATCTGTGTGTGCGCGTCCTTCAGATACGAAGTTACCAGCAGGCCGCCGACGACGTTGGCGGCTTCGAGCGTTTCCGCCGCTTGCGGCACGACCGTCTTCCAGTTCGCCGCGTCGAGTTTTGTAACGTCAACCGCAATGACCTTGCCGCGCGGCGCGTCGCGGTCGGTGCGTAGCCAGAAGGTCGTGCCGTCGTTGTCTATGAAGCTGTAACGCGCATCGCCCTGGTCGAGCAGCGGCTTAACCATCGCGTCTTGCGCCTGGAGGTCTTTATAGAAAAGTCGGTTGCGGCGGTCTGTGCCCTGCGTGGCGCTGACGAGCAGGTAGCGGCCATCGTTTGTGACCAAGCCGTTGATGTTCCATTCCTTCTGATCGGGGCGCTCGTAGACGAGCAGGTCTTCCGCCTGCGGCGTGCCGAGCTTGTGATAGTAGAGCTTGTGAAAATAATTCGCGCCGGTCATCTGCGTGGCGGCCTTCGGCTCGTCGTAGCGGCTATAGAAGAATCCCTTGCCGTCTTTGGTCCACGACGCGCCGCTGAACTTCACCCAGCGCACCAGGTCAGGCAAATCCTTCGCCGTGGCGACATCGCGGACATGCCACTCCTGCCAGTCGGAGCCGGCCTGGGCGATGCCGTAAGCCAGCAGCCTCCCGTCATCGCTCACTTCTATCCCCGACAGCGCCACCGTGCCGTCCGTCGATAACGTGTTCGGGTTGAGCAAGACTTGCGGCGCGGCGTCGAGCGCCGTCGTGGTGTAGAGCACGCTCTGGTCTTGCAGGCCGTTGTTCTTCATGTAGAAGTAACGGTCGCCCTGCCGCTCAGGCAGACCATAGCGCTCGTAGTCCCACAGCCGCGTCAGCCGCTGCTTGATCTGCGCGCGCGCCGGTATCTCGTTCAGGTAAGCGAACGTCAAATGGTTCTGCGCTTCGACCCAGGCGCGGGTTTCCGCCGAGTCGAGGTCTTCAAGCCAACGGTAAGGGTCGGCGACTTTGACGCCGTGATAATCGTCAACCTGGTCAACTTTTTTCGATTCTGGGTACACAAGTTTCTTTGCCGTCTGCGCCGCGACGGGCGCCAGGGTGATCGCCAGCGCCACGAGGCTTGCGGCGACGGCGGATAAGCCTTTGAGCAATTTCATGGGGGGAGCTCCTTCAACATGAAGACAGTGAACGGCAGATGCGCCGCCGGGATGTTTGATCTGGCGGCGAAGAGCGGCCCGCGCCATTGCGAGCCGCTCTTCGCCGAGGTGAGCAACGCGGCTACGACTGCATCGAGTCGAGGAAGTCCGAGTTGGTCTTCGTGCGGCTGAGCTTGTCGAGCAACAGCTCCATCGCTTCCGTCGGCGACAACTGCGATAGCACGCGGCGGAGGACGATGATGCGGTTGAAGTCGGCTGGCGCCAGCAGCAGCTCTTCCTTGCGCGTCCCCGACTTGTTGATATCGATGCTCGGGAAGATGCGCTTCTCGGTGAGCTTGCGGTCGAGGTTGATTTCGAGGTTGCCGGTGCCCTTGAACTCTTCGAAGATGACGTCGTCCATGCGCGACCCTGTATCGATCAGCGCCGTGGCGATGATCGTTAGAGAGCCGCCCTCTTCGATGTTGCGCGCCGAGCCGAAGAAGCGCTTCGGCTTTTGCAGGGCGTTCGAATCGATACCGCCCGACAGAATCTTGCCCGATGGCGGCACCACGGCGTTGTGGGCGCGCGCCAGGCGGGTGATCGAGTCGAGCAGGATGACCACATCGCGGCGGTATTCGACCAGGCGCTTGGCTTTCTCGATCACCATGTCAGCGACCTGCACGTGGCGCGTCGGCGGCTCGTCAAAGGTCGAGCTGATGACTTCGCCATGAACGGAGCGCTGCATGTCTGTGACTTCTTCCGGGCGCTCATCGATCAACAGGACGATGAGCGTCACCTCAGGGTGATTGCGGGTGATCGAGTTGGCGATGTTCTGAAGCAGCATGGTCTTGCCGGTGCGCGGCGGCGCGACGATTAAGGCGCGCTGCCCCTTGCCGATGGGCGTCATCAAATCGAGGACGCGCCCGGCAAGGTTTTCCGGGTCGGATTCCAGCTTCAATCGCTCGTCCGGGTAGAGCGGCGTCAGGTTGTCGAAGAAGACGCGGTCGCGCGCCATCTCCGGCGGCTCGAAGTTGATGGCCTCGACTTTGATGAGTGCGAAGTAACGCTCGCCTTCTTTCGGCGGGCGAATCTGGCCGCTGATCGTGTCGCCCGTGCGCAGATCGAACTTGCGAATCTGCGACGGGCTGACGTAGATATCGTCAGGGCCGGGCAGGTAGTTATAATCCGGGGCGCGCAGAAAGCCGAAGCCGTCGGGCAAGGTTTCCAGCACACCTTCGGAAAAGATCAGGCCGCTCTTTTCGGTCTGCGCCTGCAAGATTTTGAAGATCAGCTCCTGCTTGCGCATGCCCGTGGCGCCTGCGATGTCGAGTTCCTTGGCGATCTGTGTCAGCTTCGAGATGGACATGTCCTTGAGATCGCCGATGTCCATAAGCTCGTTTACGTCTTCTGCCATAATCGTTCTGAATTCCTCGTTGGGTTCGTCGCCTGCCGGGCAGGCGGGAGAGTTATTGTCACAGGGGAAACAATCGGGCTTCGGGGAAGCTGTCGCTCCGGTGTCTGCGGATTGTCCTGGCGGATTCAGGCAGCCGCTCTGGCGGTTTGCTGACCGTGATGAGGATTGGAATTCAAGACAGGTTAATGACGAGTCTTTCAATCCGCATGCGACCCAGAGGGTTTCACGAGCGGTTTCCCGGATCCGAAATCAGCAACCCGTGTGGTGATTTCTTTCCAGATGCGATCCGCGCCACTACGCGTGACCGCAGAGTAAGCAATGATCGGCTCTTCTTTTCCCAGCACCGCCGACGCGTGTTTCAAATTGGCCCGCAACTGGTTGCTACTGAGCTTGTCCGCTTTGGTTGCTATGATGACGAATGGCTTTCCCCTTTCGCGTAACCACTCTTTCATCAGCAGGTCTAGCTTGGAAGGCTCGTGCCGCGCGTCGGTGATAAAAATAGATAGCACAAGGTTTGGCCGCGATGCAAGGTATTTCTCAATCATCGGCCCCCACTCGCGCTTCACTTCGCTCGGCACGCGCGCGTAGCCATAGCCCGGCAGATCGACGCAATAGAACGCTTGATTGATCAGAAAGAAGTTGATCAGTTGCGTGCGTCCGGGCGTCGAGCTGGTCTTGGCCAGGCCCTTCACACCCAGCAGGCTGTTTATCAAAGAGGACTTGCCGACGTTCGACCGGCCCATAAAGGCGACCTCGGGACGCCCGTCGCGCGGGTAATGCTCAGGGCTGGTGGCGCTCTTGATGAACTGGGCGCTCTTAACTTTCATAGTGACAAGTGACAAGTGACAAGTGACAAGAAGCGCGCCCGCGAAGCTCGCGAGAATTCCTCGTGACAACGTCTTGTCACTTGTCACTTGTCACTTGTCACCCTACTCAAGTGCTGGCGTCGAAGTCGGCGCGTCGGCGGGCGGCTGACTCCAGAGCGGCACGGCGGTCGGCAGGTCAGACTTCGGTAAGGGCGCTTCGAGCGCCACCTGCCAGACCTGGTCAATCGAATCGACCGTGTGAATCGTCAGCGCCTGCTTCACGTCTTCGGGGAGTTCAACCAGGTCTTTGGCGTTCTCCTTCGGGATGACGACGTTGGTGATGCCTGTGCGGTGCGCCGCCAGCAATTTCTCTTTGACGCCGCCGATGGGCAGCACCTTGCCGCGCAGGGTGATCTCGCCGGTCATGGCGGCGTCGCGGCGGATCGGCGTGTTGGTCAGCACACTGACAATCGCCGTGGCGATGGCGATGCCTGCCGAGGGGCCATCTTTCGGGATGGCGCCTTCGGGGACGTGCAGGTGCAGGTCATACTTCTTGTGAAAGTCGGGATTGATGCCCAGCCGCTTGGCTCGCGTGCGCACGCACGAAAGCGCCGCGCGCGCCGATTCCTGCATCACCTCGCCGAGCTTGCCCGTCAGCGTGATGTTGCCGCGCCCTTGCATCAAGGTCGCTTCGATATGCAGCACCTCGCCGCCGACTTCCGTCCACGCCAGGCCCGTCGCCAGCCCGACTTCGCTCTGCTCGGCAATCGATTGCGGGCGGAAGCGCGTCGGCCCCAGCAACTCCTTGACGGCTTCGTCGGTCACGGCGATCTGGTAATTCGTCGGGTCTTCGCCGGTCAGCATCTTGCGGGCGATCTTGCGCAGCACCGAAGCGATCTCGCGCTCCAGGTTGCGGACGCCGGCTTCGCGCGTGTAATACTGCACAATCGTGCGCAGGCCGTCGTCGGTGAAGTCTACCTGCTCGGGCTTCAGGCCGTTTGCTTCAAGCTGCTTGCGCAGCAGGTGACGGCTGGCGATTTCGAGCTTCTCGCGCTCGGTGTAGCCGGGCAGCCGGGTGATCTCCAGACGATCTTGCAAGGCCGGCGGGATGGTGTGCAGCACGTTCGCCGTGGCGATGAACATGACGTTCGACAGGTCATACTCAACGTCGAGGTAGTGATCGTGGAAGGCGAAGTTCTGCTCAGGGTCCAGCACTTCGAGCAGGGCTGCCGACGGGTCGCCGCGGAAATCCATGCCGAGCTTGTCGACTTCGTCGAGCATGATGAGCGGATTGACGGTGCCGGCCTTCTTCATCATCTGAATGATCTGGCCGGGCAGCGCGCCGATGTAGGTGCGGCGGTGGCCGCGAATCTCGGCCTCGTCGCGCACGCCGCCTAAGCTGAGGCGCACGAACTTGCGGCCCGTCGCCTTGGCAATCGAGCGCCCGAGGCTGGTCTTGCCGACGCCCGGCGGGCCGACGAAGCAGAGGATCGAGCCTCTCGGCTTGTCCACCAGCTGGCGCACGGCGAGGTATTCGAGGATGCGCTCTTTGACTTTCTCAAGCCCATAATGGTCGGCGTCCAACACGTCCTGCGCGGCGCGGATATCGCGCACCTCTTCGGACTTGTCTTTCCACGGCACCGCCAGCAGCCAGTCGAGGTAGTTACGCGACACCGTCGATTCGGCGGACATCGGCGGCATCTGCTCTAAACGGCGCAACTCGGCGATGGCCTTCTCGTAGGCGTCTTTCGACATGCCGGCGGATTCAATCTTCTGCTTCAGCTCTTCGAGCTCGGCCTTCTCGTCCTTGCGGCCCAGCTCTTTGTGAATCGCCTTGATCTTCTCGTTGAGGTAATACTCTTTCTGGGCGCGCTCCATCTGCCGCTTGACGCGGCCGTGGATGGCGCGATCCACCTGAATCTTTTCGAGCTCGACTTCGAGCACTTCGACCAGCCGCGTCAAGCGCTCTTGCAGGCCGAAGATTTCAAGCAAGCCCTGTTTGTCCTCGACGGAAATCTTCAGGTTCGAAGCGATGGTGTCGCACAAGCGCGCCGGGTCGTCATTGCGCAGCGCGGCGGTCAGCGTCTCCGGGTTGCTCAGCTCTGTCGACTGGCGCACGTACTGATCGACCAGCGAGCCGATGCGCCCGATCAGCGAGTTCATGCGCGAGCGCGGCTCGGCGGCCTCGGCGTGGGTGCGCAGGGTCGCCATCCAGAAGTCGCCGTTGTCTTCGATGCGCACGGTGCGGGCGCGCTCTAATCCCTCGACCATCACCTTGATGTTGCCGTCGGGCAGGCGCAGGTTGTGTGTGATGCGCGCGATGGTGCCGATGGAGTAGACCTGTTCGCTCGACGGCTCGTCAATCGTCGCGTCGTGCTGAGTCGCCAGGAAGATCGTCTTATCACCGCGCAACGCCGCTTCCAGCGCCCGGACACTCGCCGGGCGTCCGATGACGAAGGCAACGATGGTGTAGGGAAAGACGACCACGTCCCGTATGGGAACCATTGGGCATCTCACAACGTCGTTCGGAGTGCTGTCGCTGAATTCATTCATGGTATGAAAAGGTGTTGGACGTTAAGTGTTGGGTGTTGGGCCGGAGCAAACCGACACCCGACACCCAACACCTGAAACCCGGCATTAGCCGGCTTTTTCAAGGACAGGGAACGTTGCGCGACGGCTCTCGACCATTTCGCGCGTGACCACAAACTCTTTGACCTTCTTGTAGGAGGGCAGCATGTACATCACGTCGAGCATCAACTCT
The DNA here is from genome assembly GCA_035275065.1 of Blastocatellia bacterium. Classification (NCBI taxonomy): domain Bacteria; kingdom Pseudomonadati; phylum Acidobacteriota; class Blastocatellia; species Blastocatellia bacterium. The sequence continues at coordinate 176,433 of DATENM010000090.1, read as the reverse complement.
TCCAAGATCATGCGCAAGCCGCGCGCCCCGACCTTGCGCGTGTAGGCCAGATGCGCCACCGTCTGGATGGCGTCGTCGGTGAAGCGCAGCTTGACGCCTTCGTACTCGAAGAGCTTCTGGTACTGTTTGACCAGCGCGTTCTTCGGCTCGGTGAGAATCTCGACCAGCGCCACCTCATCCAGCTCGTGCAAGGTGCCGGCGACCGGCAAGCGCCCGACGAACTCCGGAATCAGGCCGTACTTGATCATGTCTTCCGGCTCGACCATCGCCAGCGTGTCGCTCAGCTTCTTCTTGTGGACGCTGGTGACGTTGGCGTTAAAGCCGAGCGCCTTGCGGCCGATGCGTTTCTCGATGACCTTTTCCAGTCCAACGAAGGCGCCGCCGCAGATGAAGAGAATGTTGGTGGTGTCGACGGGGAAGAATTCCTGGTGCGGGTGCTTGCGCCCGCCCTGCGGCGGGACGTTGGCGACCGTGCCTTCGAGGATTTTCAGCAGCGCCTGCTGCACGCCTTCGCCCGACACGTCGCGGGTGATCGAAGGGTTTTCGTCCTTGCGGCAAATCTTATCGATCTCGTCGATGTAGATGATGCCGGTCTGGGCGCGCTCGATATCGCCGTTGGCGGCTTGCAGCAACTTCAGGATGATGTTCTCGACATCTTCGCCGACATAGCCGGCCTCCGTCAGCGTCGTCGCATCAACGATGCAGAAAGGCACGTTGAGCATGCGCGCCAGCGTCTGCGCGAGCAGGGTCTTGCCCGTCCCCGTCGGCCCGATCAGCAGGATGTTGGACTTCTGAATCTCGATATCGGAAGAGCGCCGCTTGAGCATATCGATGCGTTTGTAATGCTGGTAGACAGCGACGGCGAGCTTCTTCTTGGTCTCTTCCTGGCCGATGACGTAATCGTCGAGGAAGGCTTTGATCTCGACCGGCTTGGGCAAAGGCGGGCGGCGGGCGGCGGTCTCCTGCTGTTGATCATCGGTGATGATCTCGTTGCAGATATCGATGCACTCGTTGCAAATATAAACGGTCGGCCCGGCAATTAGCTTCTTGACTTCATTCTGCGACTTGCCGCAGAACGAACAGCGCAATGTGTCGTCGCCTCGTCTCATCCACTCTCCAATCCTAGCAGAAGGTCTTGCAGTCTACGTTTCACAAACGGGGGCAGTCTGGGAAGGTAAAAGTAAAAAGTAAAAAGGTAAAAGTTCCATTCAACTTTTGCCTTTTGCCTTTTTACTTTTGCCTTTCACTCTCTGTGCGTAATCACCTGATCGATCAACCCGTACTCTTTCGCCTGCTCGGCGCTCATGATGCGGTCGCGCTCGACGTCGTGTTCGATGACTTCGATTGACTGGCCGCTGTGCCGCGCCAGTATCTGGCTGGTCAGCGCCCGCATGCGCATGATCTCTTCGGCATGAATGCGAATGTCTGTGGCCTGGCCCGAAATGCCGCCGATTGACGGCTGATGAATCAGGATGCGCGAATTCGGCAGCGCGAAGCGCTTGCCCGCCGCCCCGGCCGTCAACAGCAGCGCGCCCATCGAAGCCGCCTGGCCGACACAGATCGTCGTCACGTCGGGACGGATGAACTGCATCGTGTCGTAGATGGCCATGCCGGCAGTGATCGAGCCGCCGGGGCTGTTGATGTAGAGCGAGATGTCGCGGTCGGGGTCTTCGGCTTCAAGAAACAGCAATTGGGCGACGACCAGATTGGCAATCGTATCGTCAATCGGCGTACCGATGAAAATGATGTTGTCTTTAAGTAGCCGCGAGTAGATGTCGAAAGCGCGCTCGCCGCGTGCGGTCTGCTCGACGACCATCGGTACCAATGCCATTTGCTTTTCGGTCTCCTTGGAAATCTTGCCGGCCACGGGATTATTATACTTCCCCGTCAGCCCGGCGGGAAGTTACTTTTTCATTGCGGCCCGCGCGTCAATGTTTTACGGGCGCAACTAAGGGCGCTCACTCGCCGCCCGCTTCAGCCGGATTTGCGCCGGCCTCGGCGCTTGCCGCCGCTTCCGGCGCGCTCTTATCGGCCTGCGCGGCAGCCGCTTCGGGCTGGTCGGCTTCGGCGTCGGCGGCGCGCAGTCCTTCGACTTCTTCGGTTTTCAATGCGGCGGAAGCGATGACGAGATCGAGGGCTTTTTGTTGTCTAACCTGCTCTTTGATGCTATCGAGCGCCTCTTCCTTTGTCAACCGGGCCTTGGCCGCCGCTACGGTTTCGCCGCGCTGTGCGGCATAGGCTTCAATCTCGTGGTTCAAATCTTCTTCGCTGACTTCGATCTTCTCGTCGTCGGCGATGCGATCAAGGATGAACATGCCGCGCACGTCGCGCTCGGCGCGCTCGCGCTGGCCGGCGCGAATCTCTTCCCAATCCAGGCGCATCTGGCGCGGGTCAATGCCGCTTGAAAAGAGCTGGTCGAGCAGCGTGTTGAAGCGCGAATTGATCTGCCGCTCAAGGATGAAATCGGGAACCGCAAACTGGTAACGCTCGATCAATGCCTCCATCGCGGCGTTGCGCAACTCGTCTTCGCCGCGATGCTCGGCTTGATGCTCCATCTGATGGCGCAGGTCTGCACGCAGCTCGTCGAGGGTCTGGAACTTTTCGTCAACCCCTTGAGCGAACACGTCGTCAACCTCTGGCAGTTCTTTAGCGCGCACGGCGGTGACGGTGGCCGTGTAATCGACCTTGCGCCCGGCGAAACGCTCCGGCTTGTACTCTGCCGGGTAGGCGACCGTGAAGCGGCGCTCGTCGCCGGGGCGCACGCCGCTCAACGCTTCGGTGAACTCCTTGAGCACGTTGGCGCCGCCGAGGGTAATCTCGACATCGTCTTGTTTAATCTCTTCCGGCTCTGCCGCGGCTTCTGACTTCGCCTCCGGCGCGGCTTCAGCGGCGGCCTGGTCGCTGGCTTCATCGCTGGACTTGTCGCCGGCTTCGTCGCTTGCGGCTGTGGCTTCTTCCGCTGATTGAGCGGTATCGGCATCGGCTTGCGGGTCGGCGGCGGCCTGCGCTTCCAGCCGGCCCGTGAGCGAAACGGTGACGATGTCGCCCGTCTGCGCGCCGCGGTCTTCGACCGGCACTATCTCGGCCTGCCCGTCGCGCAGCCGTTCGATCTCCTGGTCTATATCTTGGTCGCGGATTTTATAAACCCGCTGCGTCAGCGCCAGCCCCTTGTAATCACCGATCTCGAATTCGGGTTTGACCGAAACCGTGATGGTGACGTTGAGGGCGTCGTCGTCGCCGAACTTCAAATCGTCAACCGCCGGCTCGCCGATGACCTTGAGGTCTTTATCAGTGATCGCTTTTTGCAGCGACTCCGGCAGCAGGTGGGCGACGACTTCGTCGCGCAGCTCTTTGCGAAAGCGCGTCTTGATGACCGACTTCGGGGCGTGGCCGGGGCGAAAGCCGGGAATGTTAACCTGGCGGGCGAGGTTGCCGGCGACCTTATCGGTTTCGGCGCGCACGACCTCGCCGGGGATTTCGAGATGCAGTTGCTTTTTGCAATTCTCCTGATCGGTAACAGTGACGTTCATATTGATTATCGGTTGTCGGTAGCCCGCCGTCGGAAATTAGTCATCGATGAGTGGTCTGCGCTGATGACTGACGACCGGCCTGATGCGAAAGGGGGGACTCGAACCCCCACACCTTTCGGTACCAGATCCTAAGTCTGGCGCGTCTGCCAGTTCCGCCACTTTCGCATAATCTATAGCCGTGCATCTGGCTTCTAAGATAATGAGCTTAAAAGATTGGGGTGCGCTTGTCTAGCGGTGCCGGGAACATCGCTCATCGTCGCACGCGAGGCCGCGAGCGGCAATTCAGCGGCGGCGCTGAACGGCGCTTCACGGCCTCGCGTGCGACGATGAGCGACCGTCGACAGCTATTGTGGGCAGGTGTCCTGGTAGTATGTATCACCCGCCTTGATGACGGCCTGGATGCAGCGTTGCAGGGCGAGGTTCGTCACCTGGCCCTCAAGCGTCGTCAACGCCTGCTTGGCCTGCGGCCACACGGCGCAGAATGCTTGACTCGGTTGCGGCTCCTTCTTGAGGGCCGCCTTGATGTCGGCTTTGGTCTGAGGAAGATCATGGGCGTTCTTGATTGACATGACGATTCTCCTTTTCTTTCTGAGGTAATGAGGGGCGGACGAAATTGAGCGATTGCGTCCGCAGGACAACGAGGAGCCGAGGAAGGCGGCGCTGGATTACGGGCAGGCGGGCAGCGCCGTGGCTTTCAAGCTGCCGGCGTTATTGACCGTGATGCGAAAACAAGTCGCGCCGTCGGTCGCCCGCAGGATCACGCCGCTATTCTGGCTCTTGACGTAGACATCGCCGATTTCGACCTGGAGCTTCGCCTTCGGCGCGCTGGTGCCGATGCCAACATTGGCGTTATTGCCCAAGACCACGGAATTGCTCTGTGTGACTTTGGCACGGGCTCCGAGGGCCGTCGCGTTGGTGATCCCTGCGGCCCCGTCCGTGCGGTAGCCGAGCAAGGTGTTTTCGCTGTCGCTGGTATAGGTGTTGCCCGTCTCGAAGCCGATAAACACGTTGCCGCTGCCGGAGACATTGACGTTTCCAGCCCTTGTCCCCAGGAATACATTCTCCTTACCGCTGGTGTTGCCGTAACCGGCCATCCAGCCGAAGAACGCATTCTTATCTCCGCCCTGATTGTTGTTGCCGGCTAAGCTTCCGAAGAAAGAGTTATTGCCCGCCACGTTCGCATAGCCAGCCGCCCGTCCGAAGAAGGCGTTGTCTGAGCCCGCTTGATTGTTATTGCCGCCGGCCCCGTATCCGAAAAACGAATTACCGTAGCCCGTCGTGTTCACGCCGCCAGCGAACGACCCGAAGAAGGCGTTATGCGCGCCGGTCGTATTCTGTACGCCAGCCGCTGCCCCGAAGAAGGCGTTGTCGCCGCCGGTTGTGTTAGCCGTGCCGGCCCTGTAGCCGAAGAAGGCATTCCGTATACCGGTTGTCGTGGTTTGTCCGGCGCTGTCTCCGAAAAAGGCGTTGTAAATGCTGCTGGTTGTCAGCGAGGCACCGGCGTTGGCTCCATAGCAGGTGTTGGACGTAGGGTTGCTCGGGTCTGCGCACCCGCCGCCGGGTTGTGCCGCCGTGGCCGCCGCCAGGCTTGGCGAGCTGCCGGAGGCGACCGCCGCGCGCGCCCGCGGCTGTCTGACCTTGAGAGCCGCAGAGAAGGTTTGCGCTTGCGCCGCATACAGCAAACCTGCCACAAGGACGGCTGCCAAGGCGATTGTGATTGTGCGTGAGAACTGTTTGACTGTCATAAGAATCTCCTTTCTGAGAGTTAACCGCACGGGGACGTTTTCCGTGCGCGGTTGAAGGTTGGCGCCGGAGTCGAGGGCTAATTGACTGCCGGACTCATCTGGGCGGTCGCGGCGGCTTTTCAACAGGCGGGACCGCGATTTCCTGGCCGCAGGTTGCGCAGCGCCCTTTGACGACGGTGTCGCGGCGAGTGACCTTGATCACCTGATGCGTGTGGGTTTTGATCTCGATCCGTCTTTTGATCGCCACCTTGCCTCCGGGCCGCCGCGCGTTTCCTCGCGGAGTTTGCGAATTGCTTAAATCAAGCGCCGGTGCTAGACTCTGCACCCGCGCCCCTCAATGCGTAGCGCAGTATCAGTCAGCGGCGTGGTAAAAGTCCTAAAGCCGAGGATAAAAAATTCCAAAAAAATATAAAGGCGGCGATGATTCCTTCGGCCCGGCAGCTTTACGAATTCGGCCCTTTCCGCCTCGACGCGGCCAGAGGGGTCTTGCGGCGTGGCGAGCAGGTGGTGCCGCTGACGCCGCGGCTGCTGGAGCTGCTGCTGGCGTTTGTCGAAAGCGGCGAGCGGGTGGTCGAAAAAGACGAGTTGATGAGCCGGCTGTGGCCTGACAGCATCGTTGAAGAAGCCAACCTCACGGTGAACGTCTCGGCCTTGCGCCGGGCGCTCGGCCAGCGCGGCAACGAGAACCGCTATATCGTCACCGTTCCTGGGCGCGGCTATCGCTTTGTCGGCGAGGCGAAGCTCGTCACCCTGCAAGAAACAGGGATGCTGCTGGAGCATCACACGCACACGAAAATCGTCATCGAGGAAGAGGACGCCAGTGAGCCGGCGGTGGCGCCCGCCCGTCGCCAAGCGCGCCGCCTGCCGCGTCCGGGCCGTAAGCAACTGGCCGCCATCGCCCTCTTGCTGGCGCTCGGCAGCGTGGTCGGCTACCTCTGGCTTTCCGGGCGGCTGCAAAAATCTGCCGCCGGCGGGCGCTTCAAAAGCGTTGCCGTGCTGCCGTTCAAACTACTCGGCGAGGGCGAGGGCAATGAATACCTCGGCGTCGGCATGGCCGACGCTTTGATCACCCGGCTGAGCGCCATCCGGCAGATCAGCGTGCGCCCGACCAGCGCCATGCTCCGCTACGCCCGACTGGAGAAAGAGGCGGTCACGGTCGGACAAGAATTACAAGTCGATTCGGTGCTGGAAGGGAGCATCCGCAAGTCCGGCGAGCGCGTCCGGGTTACGGTGCAACTGGTCAGCGTCGCCGATGGCGGGCCCGTCTGGGCAGATAAGTTTGACGAGCCTGTCAGCGACGTGTTCACGGTCGAAGACCGGGTGTCTGAGAAGGTCGCCGGGGCGCTCGAGCTGCGGCTGACGGGCGCCGAGAGCCGGCGACTCAGCCGGCGATATACCGATAATACCGAAGCCTACCAGCAATACTTGAAGGGCCGATTCTTTTTAAGCAGCGGCCTCGTGGAGAATATTTATAACGCCATCGCGTGTTTCAACAATGCCATCGCCGCCGACCCCGCCTATGCCCTGGCCTATGCCGGCCTGGCCGACTCGTATACCTATCTCGGCCTGGTCAGGATTTCCGCCCTGTCACCGCATGAAGCGTTCCCGAAAGCGCGCGCCGCTGCCAGCCGGGCGCTGGCCATTGACGAAGAGCTTGCCGAAGCCCACCTGTCGCTGGCGCTGGTGAGATTCCGCTATGACTGGGACTGGGCGGCGGCTGAACAGGAATTCCAGCGAGCCCTCGAACTGAACCCCACTTACGCGGTGACGCATTTCTGGTATGCCGAGTTTTTGCGCTTGATGGTAAGACCGGATGAGGTCGCCAGGGAGATCGCACTGGCCTACGAATATGACCCGCTGTCGCCGGGCATTAATCTGGCAAAATCCATACCCGCCCACATGGCCGGGCAATACGAGCAGGAAGCCGAGATCATCAAGAAAGTGATCGAGAGGAATCCGAACTATCCGCATTCTTACTATGCATTGGGCACTTGTTACACCTTGCAAGGCAGGTACGAAGAGGCTATCGCCGTCTTTGAAAAAGGCGCCGGCCTGGTGGGCCGCAACCCGGATTTATTAGGCAGCCTCGGCTACATCTATGCGAAGATGGGGCGCCGGGACGAGGCGCAACGGGTGCTTGAAGAATTGCGCGCCCTGTCCGAGCGCCAATACGTTCCGCCGGGAATGCTGGCGATGGTGTATTTAGGATTCGGCCAGTATGAAAAGGCCCTGGACTGGCTGGAGAAATCCGTTGACGAGCATGCCACCGGCGTGGTCTACATCAGGAGCGACAGCCGCTTTGCGCCGCTGCGCGCCTATCCGAAATTTGCGGCACTGTTGCGGCGCGTCGGTCTTGCCGATTGAGCGCGGCGGGCCACTGCTTGACACTGCCACGCGGCAAATCTAAGATGAGCTTGCTGCTGCTCTAACTTCAAACTCCCGCAGGTGAGCAATGACCAACGTCGTGGCGATGTTGCTTCAGTCGCAAGGTGCAGCCGCCGGCTCGGCTCCCAGGACCGCCAGCGCGCCGCCCATCTACGGTTACATCCCGCTGATCATCATGTTCTTGATTGCCGTGCTGTTGCCCTTCGCGCTGCTCGGGGCTTCGCGGCTGGTGCAGCGGCGCGTCTATGGCCGCGACAAGCTGCTGCCGTACGAATGCGGCGTTGATCCCATCGGCGACGCCCGCGAGCGCTTCTCTGTGCGTTTCTACATCGTCGCGATGCTGTTTCTGGTCTTCGACGTCGAGACCATCTTTCTCTTTCCCTGGGCGATCATCTACGACAAGCTGGCGCTCTTCGGGCTGGCCGAGATGCTGATCTTCATCGGCATCCTGGTCGTCGGTTATTACTACGCATGGCGCAAGGGAGCGCTCGAATGGGCCTAGCGATTGCGGATTGCGGATTGCGGATTCCCGAATTCGATTCTGAAGATGATCCCCAGTTCCAGATTCCGCAATCCGCAATCCGCAATCCGCAATTGAGGCTTTATGGTTAAACAACGAGAAGAAGTCATTGAATCGTCGAGCGGCATCATCACGACGACCGTCGATTTCGTGTTCAACTGGGCGCGCAAGTCGGCGCTCTGGCCGATGACCTTCGGGCTGGCCTGCTGCGCCATCGAGATGATGGCGACCGGCGCGTCACGCTTTGACATGGATCGTTTCGGGGCCGGCGTCTTTCGCCCCAGTCCGCGGCAGTCGGATTTGATGATCGTCGCCGGCACCCCGACCTTGAAGATGGCGCCGGTCATCAAGCGCGTCTGGGATCAGATGCCCGAGCCGAAGTGGTGCATTGCCATGGGCGCGTGCGCCTCGACCGGCGGCCCGTTTCCGACCTATTCGACGTTGCAAGGGATTGACCGCATCGTGCCGGTTGATGTTTACATACCGGGCTGCCCGCCGCGCCCCGAAGCCTTGCTCTATGGCCTGATGCGCTTGCAAGACAAGATCATGCAGGAGCACCCGACGCGCTTCGTCTTCGGCCGTGGCAACGTCACACAGGCCGAGGTCGAAGGCGCGAACGCTTAGCACCGGCGAAGCGTCGAATAATCTAGAAGCGCAGCGGCGACCGCCGGCTGCGCTTTTGTTTTTGCCGGAGAAGATCGGACGTCTATGCCGACGCCGCTTGAGCGCAAGCTGATCGAACGCCTACGCCGCGATGGCCCATTATCCTTCCGCGACTTCATGCAGGCGGCGCTTTACGACGCGGAGCTTGGCTATTACAACACCACGCGCTTGAAGATCGGCGCGGCGGGCGATTACACCACCTCAAGCAATGTTCACCCGGCGTTCGGCGCTGTGCTCGCCCGCGCCTTTGCCGAGCTGTGGCGCAGCCGCTTTGCCGGTGAGCCGCTCTTAATTGTCGAGATCGGCGCCGGCACGGGACAGCTGGCAGCGGACTTGCTCGCGGCGCTCAGCGATGAATCTGCAACGCTGTTTGATGAGGCGCGCTATGTCGTTGTTGAACAGAGTCCGGTGATGCGAGCGCGACAGCGCGAGCGGCTGGCAGGCTTCGCCGGGCGCGTCGAGTGGCGCACGCTTGCGGAGATTGAGCGCGAACCCGTAACCGCGATCTTTTTTGCCAACGAGTTGATCGATGCGCTGCCAGTGCATCGCCTGCGCTGGAAATCAACAGGCGTTGAAGAACAGTTCGCTCGCGTCGAAGGCGAGCGGCTGGCGCTTGCGTGGTCGTCGCCTTCAAGGCCGGAGCTAACGCGCTACCTTGAGCGATTCGGCGTGACGCTTAAAGAAGATCAGATCGTTGAAGTCAATCTCGATGCGCTGGCGTGGCTCGCACAGGTATCGCGTGCCATGCGCCAGGGCTATCTCGTGACGATTGATTACGGCGACGTGGCGGCGCACCTCTACGCGCCTGACCGCGCCAGCGGCACGCTGCGGGCATTCTATCGCCATCAACTCATCGATTCGCCGCTCGCGCGCATCGGCGAGCAGGATTTGACGGCGAGCGTCAACTTCACGGCGCTCATCGAGCATGGACGCGATTGCGGGCTAGAGACCGTAAGCTACGAACGACAGGCGGCATTTCTGCTGCGGCATGGATTGATCGAGCGCCTCGCGGCCCTATGCCGCGCAGACGAAACGCTTGAGGACGTGAAGGCGCGGCTGGCGATCAAAAACCTCTTCGTGCCCGGCGGCGCGAGCGACAACTTTCGCGTGCTCATTCAAGAGAAAGTTGCCGGTTGATGCTTAATCGGTCGTCGTGTGTTTCGGCTGGTTGCGACCGCGCACATAGATTTCCGTCAGGCGGCGCAAGCGCTTGCCGATCTTGCCGGTCAGCGCCCCCGGTTTCATGCGCCAGCGCCAGTTGCCCGAAGTGCTGGCCGGCAGATTCATGCGCGCTTCCGAGCCAAGTCCCAATAAGTCCTGCACAGGGGTGATCGCCATCACCGCCACCGACGCCTGCGCCGCGCGCACAAAGTCCCAGTTGATCTCGCGCCCATCGGTGTCGAGGTATTCCATGCAGAACTTCTTTTCGCGGGCGATCTGCGCCGCCGTGCGCGTCGAGCCGCGGCCCGCCCGGCTGTTGAACCAGCCGACCGCCGTGTCGTTGTCATGCGTGCCGGTGTAGACCACCGTTCTCGGCACGTAGTTATGCGGCAGGTCGGTGTTGGTGATGTTGCGAAAGCCGAATTGCAGAATGCGCATCCCCGGAAAGCCGAAGTCATCGCGCAACGCCTGCACGTCGGGGGTGATGACGCCGAGGTCTTCGGCGATGATGGGCATCTCGCCGAACGCCTCGCGAAGTTGCGTGAACAGCTCGTGGCCTGGCACTTCGACCCAGTGGCCGCGCTCGGCGGTCTGGTCGCCTGCGGGCACTTCCCACGCCGCCGCGAAGCCGCGAAAGTGATCGATGCGCGCAATGTCGACCGTGCTCAGAGTGGCGCGCAGGCGGTCTTTCCACCAGCGGTAGCCGGTGGCGCGGTGGCGCTCCCAGTTATAGATCGGGTTGCCCCAGAGCTGGCCTGTCTTGCTGAAATAATCCGGCGGCACGCCCGCTACGACTTGCGGCGAGCCGTCCGGGTTGAGCTTGAACAGCTCACGATTCGCCCAGACGTCCGCCGAATCATAAGCGACAAAGATGGGGATGTCGCCGATGATCTGAATGCCGTGTTGATTACAGTAACCCTTGAGCGCCGACCACTGGCGGTGGAAAAGAAATTGATAAAACTTTTGCGCTTCGACCTGCTCGCCTAGCGCCTGGCGCGCGGCGGTCATTGCCGTCGGGTTGCGCCGCGCCAGCTGCGGCTCCCAGGTGTTCCAGGCCGCGCCGCCGTGCGCCTCTTTCAGGGCGCGGAACAGCGCATAGTCATCCAGCCAGTTGGCGGCTTCGGCGGCAAACGCCGCAAAGCCGGCGCGCAACGATTTTCGTTTGCCGCGGCGAAAGCTCTCGAAGGCGCGCCGGAGCAGCGCCGATTTGTAATCGATCACCCGCCCGAAGTCTACGGCTTCGACAGGGAAGCGCGGGCGTCGCTTGATGTCGTCTTCGGTCAGCAAGCCGTCTTCGACCAGCCGCTCGGGGCTGATGAGCAGCGGGTTGCTGGCGAACGACGAGAAACATTGATAGGGCGAATCGCCAAAGCCGGTCGGCCCGAGCGGCAGGACTTGCCAGAGACTTTGATCGCTGGCGATGAGAAAGTCCGCGAAGCCATAGGCTTCTTCGCCCAGGTCGCCGATGCCGAAACGCCCGGCGAGCGATGTCGGATGCAAGAGCACGCCACTCGATCTTGAAAAGCTCACCGTAACCTCCGCTGTGATGACAGGCGCGATTATACATAGGATGGGGCCGGGTGTCAGGGCCGCTAAAGGTCAGGGTGGCGGGTCAGAGAAGTAAGGCGTGATCAATAGCAAGGCCCGGCTGCGCGAACACAACCGGGCCTTACCTGGCTCAGCAGCGGCTCATTGCGGAAAGCCTGCCTGCTCGATCAACGGCTCGTACCGTGCCGCCGAAGCTATTGCTTACCGCCGGCGATTTTAAGCAAGCCGCCGCCCTTGCTCGCCTGGGCATTGGTGTTGCCAATGACGTAGAGATGGCCGTCATTTTGTGAATAGATCTTCCCGTCGGCGCCGAGCGAGGCCGGCGTGTAGGCCGCGCCAATCGCCAGTTGTTGAAAGATCTTCTTCTTCAGCGTGCCATCCGGGTTAAGGGTAAACATATTGCCGTCTTCGCTGTTGGCGTAGACGACTCCGTGAGAATCAATGGCCGGGGCATTCACACACCATTCAAAGCCGCGCGGGTGATCGCTGACGCAAGTGACCGAGCCGTTCGGCTGGCGCGTGCAACTCAGCGTGTTGGTGTTTTGGAATGCCCACTCCAGCGTCAGGTTCGGGCTCAGCGACGAGACAAAATACGCCTCGGGGTAGCCATCGGAGTTCTGCGCGTTGCGATCTTCCGGGCAGAATTGCTCGACACCGCAGTACGAGCCACCGCCATAGTGATTGTCTTTGGTAATCACTGAGTAGGTGCCATCGTGAGCGTAGATTCCCGGCGTGATATCCCAGCCGAAACGGAAGGCATTCAGGAAATTCCCGGCGGCGTCGAAATGCATCATATGCCCCTGCGCGTAATTGTAGAGTGTGTACGCGCCATAGTAGACGCTGCCATCAGGGGCGACGACCGGCGAGGAAGTCGAGTCGTCGAGTACGCGCCCCGGCCCCGATTCGTTGGTGCCGGGATCAACGCCGAGGTGCGCGCCGACTCGGCAACCGCCCGGCGCGCCGTTGGGCGGCAATTGACCACCCAGCGACACCGGCACGCCGCAGCCATCATTGAGATGGTCTCGCAACGACGCGGACCATTTCAGCGTGAGATCGGGGTTGACCGCCACCAGGTACCCATACCGCGTCGCGAAATGGGTGCGACTGATGGTGTAGATGGTGCCGTCCGAGGCCACCGCGGGGGCCACGTTGATACCCGGTCGCTGTGAGCCGCAGTTAATCGTCGTCGGCACCGCATCCGGGCTCGGTGGCCAGGGAAGCTGGCTGTTGGCGAACTGCACTTTGCATTGATCGGTCGCCGCCGGGGCACCTGGAGTCAGCGCGCTGAAGGCGACCTTCGAGATCGTGCCGTTGGCCGCAATCTTGACGAGCCAAGCTCCCACCACGTCCTTGCCCCAGGGGTTATTGTTGGCCAGCTTAATGGCGTTGTAGTACACGTTACCGGCGCTGTCGGCAGTCAGTGGCCCGGCAACGTAGGTGTTTGCATCGACATTATTGCCGAACGGATTGTAGCGGGCAACGACCGAGCCATTGGCGCGATTCAGCTTGTAAACCGTGCCGCCAAAGCCAGGGTCATAGAAGAAATTGCCGGCCAACACGCCGTGATAGACCGGCTCCCAGAACGGGCCGCCAAAAGGCACAGGCTTCCAATCACTCTGGAAATTCCACACCTGGACGAGGTGGCCGTTCTGCCAGTTGAGCCGCCTTTGATTCCAGGTCTGCGTCTCCCAGGTGGTCAGGTCTGTGTAGGTCCCCGACTTGAATTCCATGAACACGTCGTTGCCGTCAACCAGCGGCGTCTGGTAGTGAACGAAGAGGTCGGCTTCGCCGAAGACGTTCTCGCCCGACGCCTTCTCCTGTTCAACGAAGGGATCATAAACGATGTCGGCAAGCACCTGATTCGGGCTTTGCCCAACGACGTTGATGCTGCCGCTGTGGCTGGCGTCGTGGCCCCACTGCGGCCAGCTCACGCCGCCGCCGGGGGCGTCCATTATGTGGATCTGCTCCGGCTCTAAGGCGGTTGTCAACGTGCCGCCAGTGATGGCCTTCGCTCTGGCCTTCGCCGACTTGCCGGGGGCCACCGCGAAGAATAAGCGGTTTTGGGTGGGAAGCGATCTTGCCGGGCGTGGCACGAATTCTCGCTCATACTGCCCGCGGACGGATTTCGATTGACTCTGTGCCTGGACGGCGGCGCAGGCCAGCGCCATCAGCAACGGGATGGCAATGAATCTCCATGCTTTGAACATGAGTTGATCTCCTTTAGCTTTGGCGCTCTGGCGAGCGCCTGTCGAGGGTGGCTTTATTTCTACCCGCCACTCCATTACATCCTGAGGTCAGGACAGCGAATCGAATGCAGAGGCCACCGCACCCACCTTGCGATGAAAGACGGATGCGCGTCATAAGACCGCAGCTAACCCAAGAACGTGATTAAATCGCTGTGCGCTCAGGGGAGAAATCGTGAGGCACAGATCGGGCCGAATAGAAGAATCCCTTGGTATTTTTGCGAGCCTGGCGCAAGGGAGGATTGCCTGGCATAGCCCTATCCCCGTCAATCTTCCGGTGCGGCCATGCTTGCGAGGCGGATGCGGCGATCAAATTCAACGCAATCGATGTGAAACGGAGCCGGCGAGAATAGCGATCACCGCGGGCCGCATCATAGCACGCAGTGATCTAGCTTGCAAAGAAATTGTAATTTCAAATCAATTCAAAGCGCAATTACCTACAAGACGCATTCATCTGCCGCAACCCTTTTTGCGCCGCGTCGTCGCGTATCCCCTTCGCCGCGTCTCCTTTCTCCCTCGCCGCGTCGCCGCGTCGCCGTGTCGCCGCGTCGCTTCTGTGTTATCTTCATCACCCGATGGCTGCGATGGACTGGTTTCCGCTGACGCTTTCGCTGCGTGTCGCGCTGCTGGCGACGGCGATGGTCATTGTCGTCGGTGTGGCGCTCGGCTGGCTGCTGGCGCGGCGGCGCTTCTTCGGGCGCGAGTTGCTCGACGCCGTAGTGACGCTGCCGCTGGTGCTGCCGCCGACCGTGCTTGGCTACTACTTGCTGGTGCTGCTCGGACGCGCCAGTTTCATAGGCCGGACGATTGAATCATTAACCGGCGCGCCGCTGGTCTTCACCTGGCGCGGCGCGGTCGTCGCCGCCGCCGTCGGCGCATTGCCGCTCGTCGTCAAGACCACGCGCGCCGCAATCGCCGCCGTTGACCGCGAGCTCGAAGACGCCGCCCGCACGCTCGGACAGTCCGAGTGGCGCGTCTTCTGGCGCGTCACTTTGCCGCTGGCCTCGCGCGGTGTGCTGGCGGCGGCAATGCTGGCCTTTGCGCGCTCGCTCGGCGATTTCGGCGCGACGCTGATGGTTGCTGGCAACATTCCGGGCCGCACACAGACCGCCGCGATTGCCATCTACGACGCCACACAGGCAGGCCGCGACGATTACGCGCTGACGCTCGTGCTGATTCTTTCAGCCACCGCCCTGGTGATCGTTTACGCCACCAACAAGCTGGCGACCAGCGATAAATGATGCTGTCGGTCAACATCAAAAAAAGACTGAGTCACGGCGGCAACACGAAGGCCTTTGGGCGCGCGCCGGCGTCTGAGCCGGGCGCCGGCGCGGCGGGCGAGTTTCTGCTTGATGTCGCATTCACGGCCCATCCCGGCGTGACGATTCTGTTTGGCGCGTCGGGTTCGGGCAAGACGACGACGCTGAAATCAATCGCCGGCATCCTGCGCCCAGACGCCGGGCGCATACTGATCGGCGAGCAGGTGCTATTTGCTTCCGAGCGCGCCATTGATCTGCCGATCCGCCGACGGGGCGTCGGCTATGTCTTCCAGAATCTGGCGCTCTTTCCGCACCTGTCGGCGCGCGCCAATGTCGAATTCGGCATGACCCATATCGCAAAGGGCGAGCGCCGCGAGCGGGCGATGGCCCTGCTCCGCGCTTTTCATGTCGCGCATACTGCCGAGCGCCAGCCGCGCCAGATTTCCGGCGGCGAAGCGCAACGCATTGCCTTTGCCCGAGCGCTGGCCTCAGGCCCGCGCCTGCTGCTGCTCGACGAGCCGCTGTCGGCCATTGACGAAGCGACCAAGCTGGCCATCATCAGCGACCTCAAGGCGCTCAACCGCGAGCTGCGCCTGCCGATAATCTATGTCACACACAGCCGCGAAGAGGCGATGACGCTCGGCGAGCGGGTACTGGTCTTCGAGCGCGGGCGCATTGTCGCCGAAGGCGAGCCGCTCGAAGTCTTCAACGCGCCGGTCAGGGCGAGCGTCGCGCGGCTGACCGGCGTGGAGAATATCTTTCCGGGCCGCATCGTTGCTCACGACCAGGGCGGCGGCACCATGACTGTCGAGATCACTGATACAGACGGTGCCTGCCAGGTCGAAGTGCCGTTCGGGCGCGAACCGGTTGGCGCGGAAGTGAAGGTCGCTGTGCCCTCGGGCGACATCCTGCTGGCGCTCGACGAGCCACAGGGCACGTCGGCGCGCAACCGCTTGCGCGGGCACATCACGACGATTGAAGACAAAGGCGCGCGCACCGTCGCCAGCATTACGAGCGGCGTCGTGTGGCGTGCCAGCCTGACGCGCCAGGCGGTTAACGAGCTCGACCTGCGCCCCGGCAAGCAAGTCTGGCTCGCCTTCAAGACGCATTCTTGTTATCTGCTGGATTAATCATCAAAGCGCAGCGTCGCAATGTAGGGCAGGTTGCGGTAGCGCTGCTGATAATCGAGGCCGTACCCGACAACAAACAGGTCGGGAATCTCAAAGCCGCGGTGGGCAATCGGCAGGTCAATGATGCGGCGCGCCGAGCGATTCAGCAGGGCGCAGAGCGCCAGGCTTGCCGGGTTACGGCGCTTGAGGTTTTCGAGCAGGTAATTGGCTGTCAGCCCCGTATCAATGATGTCTTCGACCATCAGGACATGGCGACCGGCGATGCTCTCCTCAAGGTCTTTGGTGATGCGCACGACGCCTGACTGGCCGGCGTAAGACGAGATCGCCATGAAGTCAATTGTCGCTGGAATCGTGATGGCGCGCAGCAAATCGGCGGCAAAGACGAAAGCGCCTCTGAGAATGGCCACCAGCATCAGCTCGCCATCGGTATAAGCGAGGGAAATCTCCTGGCCAAGCTCTGAAACTCGCTCCTGGAGCCGATTCTGTGGGATCAGCGGTTTTTCCGAGAGGGTTTCACTGGTGGGAAAATTTTTCATGGAAAATTTCTTTCATGAGCGCATTTTTTAGTTGACACGAAAAAAATCTGTGCTACTATGAGCGAGCTTGGTTGGCAACAACCAGGTCCGATCCCGAGAGGTTTTGATTGAAGTCTTCAGGTTCGCTGGATCGTTGCAGTCCCGCAAGGGGCGGCAGCGGGAAAGTGAAACTTCGGTGTGATGGCTGAGACTCGCAAGAGTCTCGCTCGCCAAGAGTCTTCGGACTTTTGGCATTGGGAGTCCGCAAGGACATCCCGCATAACGCTGAGGGCTTGGAGACGGATTTCAGGATCACTCGGGATCGCTATTTTTTTGCCTGAAACCTGGCTCACCTGCACGTCCGATCCTCCTTCATCTTCCGGCTGGGTTTTCGGAAGCGAACCCGCCCGGGCACTGCCACGCGGCCGCTACTTCTGTTCGTCGCTCTCCTGCCAGGCGCTGCTGCCGGCGAATTTCTCGATCAGCTTGCGATAGTCCGCCGCATAAAGCACCTTGAGATGGACCTCCGGGTAGAGCTCGCGCAGGCGGCGGATTTTGCGATTCTTGCGGGTGACGAGCGGCTGGCGCAGGGTCGTTAATTCAATATAGACGTTGTGCTGCGGCAGGTAAAAATCGGGCGTGAAAAAGCTCGTCGCTGCGCCCGCCGCGTCCCACTCGATGGCGAAGCTGCGCGGCTCGTATTGCCACTCGATGTTATAGAAGCTCAGGATGCGCGCGAACTCGGCTTCCGATTCATTGGCGAAGCGCGCCGGCTTTGACGGTTGGGTGTCGGCCTGGCCGGCGGGCGTGGCGGGCGACCAGTCGTCGCTCGACGAGCCGATTAGCGCAACCACCTGCTGCGCGACCTCTTGATCGACGGATGAGGATTCTTTAACGACGAGGACGTGCTGGCCGTCACGCTCGGCGATTTGAATGGTGACCTCAGGGCTCGCCGTCTCGCTTTGGCGAGGCGTGCGCGAGCGCCGCTTCGAGTAGTTGGCCGTCATAAACTACCTATCAGGCTCAAACCGATTCCCGATCCTGCTCGTCGAAAGCGCAACCACTGGAGGGGGACAGCCGCGCTTCATTTTGCGAGACCCGGTTGTGCTGCCGGGAGGAGAATGATTCGCGAAGCCGCCGCCCGTTCGACCGGCTGCCGCCGGGCCGCGCTCCTCGCCTTACCGCTACTTCAAAGCACAAGACCCCTGCTTTGCGCGTCCATTGACTTCGCAAAAACAGGGGTTAACACGCCACAGTGTACCCTATCGAGCGCCGGATGACAACAATGAGCCACGCCTTCGCCGCGGCTCCGTCGGTATGCTATTGTAAAATCGCATGAAGGTCATCCCGCTGGGAACCAGTTCAGGCAAACCGACCTTGCGGCGCAACGTCAGCGCCACGGCCGTCGTGCGCGACGGCGAATGGCTGCTATTTGATTGCGGCGAGGGCACGCAGACGCAAATCAGTCGCGCCAAGCTCAACCCGAGCAAGCTCACCGCCATCTTTATCACGCATCTGCATGGCGACCACTTCAATGGGCTGTCGGGCCTGCTTTCGACAATGGGCCTCGACCGTCGCGTGCGCGAGCTGACGCTCGTAGGGCCGCCAGGCATTCGCGAATACCTGGAGACGCTGGCGCGCTTGAAGATTCTTTATGTCAATTACCCGCTCGACGTGCGCGAGTTTGCGGCGCTCAAGGCGGTGACGACGGTCTATGAAACGGACGATTATTTTGTCGCCGCCCGCCCGCTCGATCACCGCATCTTCACGCTCGGTTATCGCCTCGAAGAGCGGCCGCGGCCCGGGCGCTTCGACCTGGAGCGGGCGCGCGCCCTCGGCATCCCCGAAGGGCCAATGTATCGGCGATTACAACTGGGCGAAGATGTGCAGCTCGATGACGGGCGGCTGATCCGCTCGCACGAAGTGGTTGGCCCGCCGCGGCCGGGCAAGGCGGTGGCTTACTGCACCGACACGCGCCCATTCGCCGGCACGGTAGAGCTGGCGCGCGGCGTTGACCTGATTATTCACGAAGCCACCTACACCGACGATATGGCTTACGAGGCACGTGATTATGGCCATTCGACCGCCGCGCAGGCGGCGCAGATTGCCGGCGAAGCCAACGCTCAACGCTTGTTGATCACTCACTTCAGTACGCGCTACGCCGACGTCGGGCCATTGTACGACGAAGCCCGCGCCGCGTTTCCCGAAACGCTGCTGGCCCAAGACCTGATGGAAATCGAAGTGTAATCTATGCCACAAAGGATTTTGCGGGCTTGATTGCAAGACGTCGCGCCAACCTGCTCAAGATGATCATCGCCATCGGCATTGATATGGTAGAGATTGCGCGGCTCGCGGAAGTCTTCGCGCGACGCGGCGAGCGTTTCCGCGACCGCGTCTTTACGGCGTCCGAGATTGCTTACTGCGAGAGCCGCGCCGGTCGGATGGAGAGTTATGCGGCGCGCTTTGCCGCCAAGGAAGCGGCGATGAAGGCGCTCGGCACCGGCTGGGGCGAGGGGGTCGGCTGGCGCGACATCGAAGTGCTGCGTTTGCCAACGGGTCTCCCCTCGCTACAGTTTCATGGCCGGGCGCTCGAACGCCTGACCGCACTCGGCGCCGACCGCGCCCACCTCTCGCTCACCCATTCACGCGACCTCGCGCTGGCGCACGTCGTCTTAGAAGGCAAAAAGAAAAAGCGACGCGGCGACGCGGCGACACGGTGACGCGGCGAGAGAGCGACGCGGCGACACGGTGACACGGTGAAGGAACGACATCAAGCCTTGTTGCCAAGTTCCCCTTCTCCGCGTCGCCGCGTCGCCGCGTCGCTTGCCTTCCTCGCCGTGTACTCGCGTTGGCTTTTGCCTTTCCAGGCTCATCTCGTTATTCTTAAATTCTGCCAGAAGAAGACATGAAGCAGTCGTATTCAACCAAAGAACTAGCCGAGATGTGGGATGTCAGCGAGTCAACCGTCAAGCGGTGGGCGGACGCCGGTGCGCTGCCTTGTCGCAAAACGGTCGGCGGTCATCGCAAATTCGAGCTGGATGACATCGTCGAATTTCAAAGCCGCTGTGGGCTGGCAAAGCTGCCGGCGCACCTCGCGAATGGTCGCAGTGAATCGCCCTGCGAGTTCAAGCACCTGCTCGAAACCGCGGACTACGGGGCGCTCGCCGAGCGCTTCCGGCAGGCGGCGCTGGCCGGACAATTCGATTTCGTCACCCACCTGTTTAATAAGGCGCAAGAGTATGGCATGTCGCTGGCAACCATCGGCGAGAAGCTGATTCGCCCGGCCATGCGCGAAGTCGGCGAGTTGTGGCGCACAGGCAAGATCGGCGTGCTTGATGAGCATCTGGCAATGGTGGCGACGTGTGCGGCGCTCTCGGCGCTGCGCGAGAACGCCGAAAAGAAAGGCGAGACAGAGCGCCTGGCCATCGTCGGCTGTGCCGAAGGCGAGCTTCATCAATTGGCGGCGATGATGGTGCGTGACCTGTTAGAAAGCCAGGACTGGCAGGTCATCTATTTCGGCTCGCCGACGCCGCTCTTTTCCTTTGCCGAAGCGGTTGATCGCTTCAAGCCACAACTGGTCTGCATATCGATTACGATGGCCGATCATATCGAGCGAGCGCGGCGCGATTACGAAGACCTGCGGCGGGCCGCCGAGCGGCAGCAGACGACAATCGTTCTCGGCGGCGCGGCGCTCACCGACACGGCAGTGCGTGCGCGCTTCCCCGAATCGCATTACGTCAACTCCCTCGACGACCTGCTCGATCTCATCAAACAAGAAAGCTAGTGGTCGAAGACCGTCGCCCGCATCATCGCTCGACCCCATCGTCACGACCCGGCTTTTCATGGCTGCCGCGCCGTCCCGGGGCGGTGGGGCGGGGGCACAGGTATGATGTTGAAGCATTTCCCCGACGGCCCCGCGTCGAAGATGCGCTTGACATCGCCCGCCTCTAACACACCATTGAAGATTTCGATCTCGTCAAGCAGGTACTCGCCTAGAGTAGCAAACAGGCGGCTGCCGCCGAGCTGCAACGTCGACATGGAACTGATGTCGACGTTGCTCGGCAGGGGAGAGAAGGTTGCTACCGCTGCCCCGTCGACGTAGAAAGTTCCTACGCCGCCGGTTCGATTCACCGTGACGGCGACATGGTGCCAGCTCAAGCCCGTATTGACGATGTTGACCTGCGCCGTGGTCGCGTACGGGGTCCCGTTACCCATCACGAATGTCAGGTGGCCGTTCTGGATGTAGAAGGCGTAGCCAACCTTCGTGACCGTTGTGACCATGTCCAGCTTGTCAACAATGCCGATGACGGAATTCGGCTGGGCGCTCGCGACCCACGCGTCGATGGAGAAATTGCTGGTGCCGAATCTGAGCGCCGGATCATCGGCGACGCTCACGAAGAAATTCGCCGGGAAGAACAGCGCGCCGCCCACCTTGCCCGGCAGAGCGTTCGCCGGAAAGACGGAGCCGCCGGGTTGCGGCGTGCCGTGGCATGTCGACCACAATAGTAGTGAAGCCGGAGACCGTCGTAACGCTCACCGTCGGCGACGCGCACCCCAGTGGCGCAACGCTCACCGTCGGGCTGCCGGACAGGGTAACGCCGACCGGCAGCGCATCGGTCAGGTGAATATCGAACGCGTCGGTCGTGCCGGTATTCTTGAGCGTCACGGTGCAGTAATTATGCCCCGCGGTGTCAAATCCCGAGATGCTCTTGCTCACGACAAGCCGTGGCTCGACGACGACGGCACTGACCGAGAACTTGTTGTCTTGATCGAACGGCTTGCCACCGACGATGAACCAGAACCTATTGGTCAGTGCGGAAGGCTTGTCCAGCGCGTCCGTGCCGTAGCGAAAGCCGCCGCGCGCGGAAATCCTCAGCGGGACGTTGTCGTCGGCAAACGCGCTCACGCTCGCCGTGACTTCGATGACGACTTCAGGCTGCGCCGGGGCAAAGCTCCCGAAAGGCAGCGCGATGGTGACGAGCTGATTCGATTGTATCTAGCAATACGTTTTTCGGAAGGGGGGATGACGGGACACGGGGCCTCACAAATGCCTGGAGCCTTTTCGTGTCCCGTCACCGGGGTCGTCTTCAAGCGATAGCCAGGAACTCGCGCAGCATGTCGCCGGCCTCCATCTCGCGGAGCTTGGCGAACGCCCCGGCTTCGATCTGGCGAACGCGCTCGCGGGTGACCGCCAGGTCGTTGCCGATCTCTTCCAGGGTGCGCGGCTCGCTGTCGGAGTCCAACCCATAATGCATGCGCAGTATCTTCGCCTCGCGCGGCGTCAGTTGCGCCAGCGCCCGCTGAATCGCCGTGCGCCGCGACCAGCTCAACGCCGCTGTGAAGGGGTTGCCGGCGTCGCCCGTGTCAATGAAATTGACCGCCGTTTCGCCATTGTCGTTCGCCGGCGCGTCGAGCGTCACGGTCTGCTGCGCAAAGCCCATCGCCTCGCTGATGCGCTCGGCGTCTACGTCCAGGCGCTCGGCGATCAATTCGCTGGTCGCCGCACCGGCAATCTCGCCGCTGATCGAGCGCGACGCCCGCGCCACCTTGTTAATCAAGGTCAGCTCTGACGCCGGCAGCCGCACCACACGGCTCTGTGTGTCGAGCGCCCGCGCCATAGACTGGCGAATCCACCACATCGCGTAGGTCGAGAAGCGGAAGCCGCGCCGCCAGTCGAACTTCTCGACGGCGCGCATCAAGCCGACGTTGCCTTCCTGAATCAGATCGAGGAAGGGCAGGCCGCGCCGCGTGAACTGCCGCGCCACGGAAATCACCAGCCGCAGGTTGGCTTCTGTCATGCTCTGCTTGGCATAGCTCATGGCGTCGTAGGCGGAGTTGGCCTGGCGCGACTGTCGCAACATCTCTGTCGCCGTAACCGCGCCGCTACCGATGAGCTTCGCGGTCAGCCCAACGACATCGAAGTCAGCCGGCGCTGCCTCTGCGACAACCGGCGTTCGTCTGGCGTTTGTGTTTTTATTTGTGAGCGCGCGCGCCGCCTCAGCGCCTTCTTGGAGGATGGCGATCATGCGACGCTCGGTGGCCGGCGTAAAGACGAAAGCCCGCACCGCCCGCGATAACTGAATACGCCGGCGGGCCGCCGCGCTGCGCGCAAATCGCTTGGCGACGCGCGCGGGTTTCTTCGCGCCGCGTTTCTTCGACGGCTGCGGCATTGCCGCCGTCAGGTTTGAGTAAGCTGCCTCGATCTGCGCGAAGGCGCGGTCAGCGACCTGGCCGAGCGCCGCCGGCTTCGCGGGATCAAACCCGTCGAGCCGCTCGATGTGATCGCTGGCGGTCTGGTCGCCACGCTGCAACGCGTCGCGCAAATGTAAGCTGTATTCAACAATCAGCGGCGAGCGCGAGATCAGACGGGCCAATCGCCTGCGCGCCTGCTCGATGCGTTTGGCGGCTTTAATTTCGCCCGCTGCGTTGAGCATAGGCGCGCGACTGGCTTCGCGCAGATAGACCTTCAGCAAATCCGTATGATCCAGGTCGCCGGCACTTTCAAGCTCTGTTGATTCGGATTCAGATTCGGCGTCAAATTCTTCGTTCAAATCGGCATCCGCATATTGCGCTTCAAATTCATTATCCATTTCTTCTATCATCGTTTCGCCCTCCGTCTGCCGAGGTTCAACCACCTCCACTGATGCGTCGGTCTTTACCACGTCTCATTATACGAAAACGCTCAAAACGTGCGAAATTAAAAAAACTAATCCGAGCGCCCCGGTTGACTTATAACTTTTAGACTTTCTTAACGGTGTTAATCGCGCAAAACGCTCATTGATTGATTTATAGCTGAGTTTGAGCGAATTGGCAAGAAGCGTTAGAATGAAAGCAATGGAGCGACATCGAATCCGTCATTTCTGGCGCGCCGTCTATGTGCTGTGGACGTTGCTGACCTTTGCCGTCGATGTTGCGCTGGAAGCGAAGGGCTGGTTCGCGCGCAAAGGTGATCGCGCGGCGCGGCTGCGGCGGCAGGCGATTCGCCTGCGCGGGCGGTTCATCAAGCTCGGCCCGACCTTCATCAAGATGGGGCAGATGCTGGCGACGCGCGCCGACCTCTTGCCGCTCGACTACCTCAAAGAGCTGAGCGAGCTGCAAGATCGCGTGCCGCCATTCCCTGACCGCGAGGCGCGCGCCATTCTCGAAGCCGAGCTGGGCCGGCCCATCAACGACGTATTTGCTGAGCTTGACGAGCCGCCGGTGGCGTCCGCGAGTTTGGCGCAGGTCTATCGCGGGCGCTTGGTGAGCGGTGAAACGGTGGCGGTCAAAGTTCAACGCCCGCTGCTCGCCGAGCAGATTCATTTTGATCTCGATCTGCTGCGCGCCATCGGGCGCTTCCTGGATCGCCACCCGAATCTGCTGCCGGGCGCCGAATGGCTCGGCGCGATTGACGAGTTCGACCGCGTCATTCATGAAGAGATGGATTATCGCCGCGAGGTGGTGAATGCCGACGAGTTCCGCCAGCACTTTCGCGATTGGCCCGGCATCTACGTGCCGCGCGTCTTTCATCAGCTCTCGACCAGTCGCGTCATCGTCATGGAGTTCATCACAGGGATCAAGGTCACAGAGCTGGACGAGCTGCGCGCCAATGGTCACAGCCCGCGCCGCCTGAACGAGCTGATCTACCGCGCTTACTTCAAGCAATTGCTCGAAGACGGTTTCTTTCACGCCGACCCGCATCCCGGCAATCTGCGGGTGATGCAGGATGGTCGGCTGGCGATATTTGATTTCGGCATGGTTGGGCGCATCTCTGAAGAGTTGCAGCGGCAGATGATCGCCGCCTTCTTTCATCTCTACAACCGCGACATCAAGGCGATTGTCGCTGATTTGATGGGCCTGGGATTTCTCGCGCCCGAGGCCGACGTTGCGGCCATCGGCGCGGTGGTCGCGGAAGTCTTCGAGCGCAAGCTGAATCTGAAACTCGGCGAGGTGCGCTTCCGGGATTTAACCTATGATCTGGCGCCGGTCGTCTACGAGCATCCGATCACGACGCCGGCGCGCTTCACCTATCTGATCCGCGCCATCATGACGCTGGAAGGCATCAGCATGGTGATGAACCCTGAGTTCAACTTCTTCGACGTGGCGCGACCCTACGTGAAAGAGTTTATGTTCCGCCGCGAGTCGTCGCACCTGCGACAGATGGCGCTCGATTCGTTGCGCGATGCGCGCACGGGCCGCCTCGATTGGGGCCGCCTCTGGGCGATGGCAAAGATGGCCTACGCGCTCTACATCGGCAATTGATACGGCTCGCTCACTTCATCCACTCACTTACCGCTAAGCTATCGCGAATGATCGTTTCGCTGCGCTCCGGCCCGGTCGAGATCATCGCCATCGGCGCGCCGACCAGTTCTTCTAAGCGGCGGACGTAGGCTTTGGCGTTTTCGGGCAAGCCATCGTAATCGGTGATGGCGCTGGTCAGGGTCTTCCAGCCGGGCAGGGTTTCATAAATCGGCTCACATTCGGCAAGCGCGTGCGCGCCGTAAGGGATGTCTTCGATCACTTCGCCGCCATAGCGGTAGGCTGTGCAGACCTTGATCTCCTCGAACTCATCCAGCACGTCCAGCTTCGTCAGCGAGATAGCGTCCAGGCCATTGAGCATCACGCTGTAGCGCACGACCACCGCGTCGAACCATCCGGTGCGGCGCGGGCGGCCTGTGGACGCGCCATATTCGTTGCCGCGCTGGCGCAGGTAATCGCCGGCTTCGTCAAACAGCTCTGTGGGAAAAGGGCCGGCGCCGACGCGCGTCGTGTACGCTTTGGCGATGCCGAGCGCGCCGGTGATGGCGCGCGGCGGCAAGCCCAGCCCGGTCGCCGCGCCGCCCGCCGTCGCGTTCGATGAAGTCACGAACGGGTAGGTGCCGTGATCGACGTCGAGCATCGTCCCTTGCGCGCCTTCGAGCAGCACGGCGCGGCCCGCGCTGACGCTCTGGTTGATGAAGACGGCGGTGTCGCGGACGAACGGTTGCAGCTTCAAGGCTTCACTGAGAAAGCTGTCAATCGTTGCTTCGACATCGAGCGCCTCGGCGCCGAGCGCCGTCAGCTCGCGGTTGGCGTCGGCGACATTGGCTTTCATCTTCTCGCGCACCAGGTCGGGATGCGACAGGTCGCCGGCGCGTATGCCTGTGCGCGCCGCCTTGCTCTCGTAAGCCGGGCCGATGCCGCGCATCGTCGTGCCGACGCCCTGCTCGCCGAGCCGCTGTTCGCGGGCGCGGTCAAGGGCGCAGTGGTAAGGCAAGATCAACTGGGCGCGCGTCGAGATAAACAGACGCCCGGCGCATTCGACGCCCATCTGGCGCAGTTCTTCGACCTCCGCGTTAAAGGCTTCGGGGCTGACGACGACGCCGTTGCCGATGACGCAGACGCAGTCGTCATGCAGGATGCCCGACGGGATCAGGTGCAAGACGAATTTGCGCTCGCCGATGCGCACCGTATGGCCGGCGTTATGGCCGCCCTGGTAGCGCGCGACGATTTGAAAATGCGGCGCCAGAATGTCAACGACTTTCCCTTTGCCTTCGTCGCCCCACTGGGCGCCGACCACGACGATGTTTTTCATAATTCAAGCTCTCTGCCGCCCGCTCCCCAAGCCAACCCCGAAACCGGCCGCCAGAGCCGGTTTCGCGTTTTGTGCCGGGTCGGATTGCGGGAGCGGACAGAATGACAGGCGCACGGTTGCGCGTGACTGCCGTGCGCCTGTGGCTGGGTGTGAATACGCGGTTGCGGATAACGGCTCGCCGCCTGGCTTTAGCCGAGGACGCGATCAATCATTCGGGCAATGTTATCCTTGGTCGTCAGGCCGACGGTGCGGTCGGCTTCCGAGCCGTTGTGAAAGAGAATCAACGTCGGGATACCTTTGATGCCGTAACGCTGCGCCACCTCGTTGTTGTCGTCAATGTTCAGCTTCACGACTTTGGCCTTGCCTTCGTATTCGCCCGCGACCTTCTCGACCGTCGGCGCGAGCGCCTTGCAGGGCCCGCACCATTCGGCCCAGAAATCGACCAGCACCGGCACCCCGGCATTTAAAACATCTTGTTCAAAGCTCTGATCCGTTACCTCTTGCATTTGCTCCCTCCAATAATTAGGTGTCAGGTGTTAGGTGTCGGGTGTTGGGTTGAGGCCGCAACCGGCACCAACACCCGACACCTGACCCCCAGCACTATTATACTGTAACCGACGCGCCGCGTTGCGCCAGCCATTCATAAACCTGCACGTATTGCAGCGCCGCCCTGTGCCACGAGTGATCGGCGCTCATGCCGTTGCGCATCAGCGTTTGCCACAGCTCGCGGTCGGTGTAGAGCAGCAGCGCTTCGTAAACTTTTTCGAGCAGCCGCGCCGAATGGTAATCGTAAAACTTGAAGCCGTTGCCGCGCCGCGAGCCGCGGTCGAAATTCTCAATCGTATCGTCCAGACCGCCAACGGCGCGGACGACGGGCGGCGTGCCATAGCGCAGCGAATACATCTGATTCAATCCGCACGGCTCGAACTTCGACGGCATCAGGAAGATGTCGGCGCCGGCTTCGATCTTGTGCGCCAGCTCGTTGGAGTAGCCGAAGTAGACGCCGACCTGTTGCGGGCGCGCATCGCGCAAGGCTTGAAAGCGGCGCTCATAAACTTCGTCGCCCGATCCCAGCAGGATGAACGAGACGCCGCGCTCAAGCATCTGCCAGGCGGCGTCAATAATCAGGTCGAAGCCTTTCTGATCCGACAGCCGCGAAATGCAGCCGATGAGCGGGCGGTCTAAATCTTCGGGCAACTGGAATCGGCGCAGCACGTCGCGTTTGCACTCGCGCTTACCGCCGAAATCATTCAGTGAATAGTGCGCCGCCAGATAATGGTCGCGGTCGGGACTCCACTCGTCGTAATCGACGCCGTTAAGAATGCCGAACAGGTCATTGCGGCGGGCGCGCAACAGGCCGTCGAATTGATAACCGAACTCCGGCGTTTGAATCTCCTGGGCATAGCGCGGGCTCACGGTCGAGATGCCATCTGAGAAGACCAGGCCGGCTTTCAAGGCGCTGCCCATGCGGTTAAACTCCAGGCCGCCTTCCGAGCGATTCAGCCAGTCGGGCAGGCCGAACTTGCCCAGGTCATAGGTGTCGAAGTAGCCGTGAAAGGCGAGATTGTGAATCGTGAAGAGCGTCCGCGTGCGGGCGAATGCCGGGTCGCCGGCGTAGGTCGTCTTCAAGTGGGTCGCCACCAGGCCGGTCATCCAATCATTGAGATGAATGATGTCGAGCGACTCGCCGAGTGCCTTGGCAAATTCGACGACGGCGCGGCTGAAGAAAGCGTAGCGCTCGGCGTCGTCCTGCTCGCCGTAGAGCCTGCCGCGAGAGAAGTATTCCGGCGCATCAATGAAGTAGACCGGCACTTCGCCGCTGCGATCAATGTAGACGGCCGTCTCGCGTGTGGTGAAATTGAACGGAACGGCGAGCGCGCCGGGCAGGGCTTCGGTGTTCTGAGTGATGCGCTCGACGTTGTAGCGCGGCATAACGACGCGGACGCGATGGCCGAGCCGCGCGAGCGCTTTGGGGAGCGCGCCCGCCACGTCTGCCAGGCCGCCGGTCTTGGCGTACGGCACGACTTCCGATGCCGCCAGTAGGATGTTCAAGCCCGCACTCCCATGTCAGAAATCTGCGTCCCGTCGGAATGAAAGATAGTAGGGGAGCGGCTTCGGCGTTGTCAAGAAAACGGCCCGCCGCCGCAGGGTCTATTCATTCTCCGGACTTGAACCGCCAAGACGCCAAGGACGCCAAGAGAACGCCGAGCTTTTCTTGGCGGTCTTGGCGTCTTGGCGGTTTATATCCCGACGGTTATTCGAGAATGAATAGGCCCTGCCCGCCGCCGGAGGGACGCAGGGACCGAGGCGACGCGGCGACGCGGCGATG
The DNA here is from genome assembly GCA_035275065.1 of Blastocatellia bacterium. Lineage (NCBI taxonomy): Bacteria > Pseudomonadati > Acidobacteriota > Blastocatellia > Blastocatellia bacterium. The sequence continues at coordinate 147,852 of DATENM010000090.1, read as the reverse complement.
GGGCGAGGGAGAAAGCCGACGCGGCGATACGGAAACGCGGGGAAAGGAAGACAAGCGTTAGCCTCTGTCTTTTTCCCTCACCGCGTCTCCGTGTCGCCGCGTCTCCGCGTCGTTGAGCGGCGGGTAGCTAATCACCGGTCGGGGCGAGCGATTGATCGGCATCCCATTCAAGCGTCAGCCCCGGCTTCGCTTCGCGGACGCCGCCGAAGCGCCGGTCACGTTTCTGGTATTCGATCAGCGCCGAAAGAAAATCGCCCTCGCTGAAGTCTGGCCACAGGGTCTCGGTGATATAAATTTCGGAATAGGCAATCTGCCAGAGCAGGAAGTTGCTGATGCGCGCTTCGCCGCTCGTGCGCACCAGCAGGTCGGGGTCGGGCAGCATGTTCGTGTAGAGCTTTGCTTCGATGACCTGTTCATTAATCTCTTCGGGACGCAGGCGACCGGCGGCCACTTCCGCGGCGATGCGACGGCAAGCGTCAACCAGCTCGGTGCGCCCGCCGTAGTTGACGGCGATGTTCAGTCGCAACCCTGTATTCTGCATCGTTGCCAGCTCGGCGCGGCGAATCTGTTCCAGCACAGAGATGTGCAGCCCATCGCCGCGGCCAATCAGGCGAAAACGGATGTTGTTGTCGCGCAGCGATTTCAGCTCCTTGCGCAGGAACTCCATCAGCAGGTCCATCAAGGCGCGCACTTCGAGGCGCGGGCGCTTCCAGTTCTCGGTTGAAAAGGCATAAAGCGTTAAGCACTCAAGCCCCAGGCGGGCGGCGCTTTCGACGGTGCGGCGGACGGCATCGGCTCCGGCGCGGTGACCGGCAATGCGCGGCAGCTTGCGCCGCGCCGCCCAGCGCCCATTGCCATCCATGATGATGGCGACGTGCGTGGGCATACGCGCCGGGTCGAGTTGACTGAGCAGCGATTCGTCCAGCTTGCCGCCGGATTTCGCCAGGTCGATTCGTCGCATGGCCATAAGGATTCCTCTTGCTCTTTAAGATTAAGACCGTGCCCGGCCTCTGCCGGGTTCACAACTGTATCATTGCGGCGGCAGGGCGATGCGCTTCTTGCCATAAAAGATGGTGTCCAGCACATCGCCGACCGCGCCGCCCCCCGAAATGCGCACTTGCGTGATGCGCGCCGTCGCCGGCAGATCAAAGACGACTTCGGTGATGCACGTCGCGCCTGCCGCAATCGGCTCGGCGCAACGCGCGCTCGCCGGGCGCAACGCGTCATAGGCACGTTGTGTGCCGTCCGCCCAGTGATATTCGTTGCCCTGCTCGTCAATCAAAATGACGGTTGATTTATCAAAAGTGAAATCAACGCGCTGCGCGTGATTGGCGACCTTCATCGTGACAATGGCATAGATGCCTTGCGCGCGCGGCGCGTCGGGCGCGCCGCCAAGCGTCGCGGCCTGGCGCACGCCGAGCGCCGCAAACGCGAAATCATCATATTGAATTTCCTGATTTAAGCCGACGGTCTGCGAGCGGCGGTTGAGGAGCGCAATAATCCCCAGCAGCACGGTTCCCACGATGACAAGCGCGGCGAGACTTAAGAGAATTTTTTTCATTGCCTGTCCATTCACGGCACGCAGACGGGGACGGGCCTAAAGATAAACCACCGCCGCCGCGAAGAAATGAGCCGCCTGTGAGAAAGTTGTGAGAAGTGCGCCGCCGGCTCCAATTACCGCTGCCGCGCCAGCCTTTCGGCGATTTGCTGCATCTGAGACGAGCGCCGCTGTGGACGGACTCGGAGAGTTGCGAGACAATCTGAGCGATGACGAGCCTGGCGCAGATTCCCCTGATGGTCTATCGCTTCGACAATTTCTATCTCGACGCGGCGAATCGCCGCCTGCTGCGCGACGGTCAGACGGTCGCGCTCAATGCGAAGTATCTCGACGTGCTCTTGCTGCTGGTCAGCCGGCGCGGGCAGTTAGTCGAGAAGGCCAGCCTCTTTGAAGAAATCTGGTCGGGCGTCTTTGTCACCGACGCGGCGCTGACGCAGTGCATCAAGGACATTCGCAAACAGCTCGGCGATGATGCGGCCAACCCGCGCTACATCAAGACTGTGCCCAAGCACGGTTACGTCTTCATCGGCGAAGTCACACAGCTTGCGACCGACGACCGGCGGCCGGCGACCGACGACCGAGAAACGGCACAGACGCAGCCGAGCGCCCGGCCTTACAAGTTTCTCGACTACTTCACCGAGCGCGACGCGCAACTCTTCTTTGGCCGCGAGGCCGAAGTCGAAAGCGTCGCCTCGCAGATTGTCGCGCACCGCTCGTTCATCCTGCACGGGCGGTCGGGCGTCGGCAAAAGCTCGTTGCTGCGCGCCGGCCTGACGCCGCGACTGAAAGCCGCCGGCCATCACGTCTTCGTCATCCGCAGCTTCACCGACCCGCTCCATCAGATGACGGCGGCGCTGACGCAGCTGTTGAATCCGCTGTCGAGCGCCGCCGTTGATCTGGAGCCGACGCCGAGCGGCGCGTTGTCGCTTGCGGCGCTGGATGAAGGCGATGCCGCGTCGCTCGGCGAGTTGATTGGCCGGGCCGAGCGGCGGTGGCCGCAACAGACGGCCGTCTTTTTTCTCGATCAGTTTGAAGAGTTCTTCACACTGCTCGGCGAAGAAGCGCGCTCGCGCTTTCTTGAAGCCATGCGGCGGTTGTTCGCGCATGAAGACTTGCCGTTTTGCCTGCTCTTTGCCCTGCGCGAAGACTTGCTCGCCGAGATGAGCCAGCTTAAAACGGCCATCCCGGAAATCTTCCACCACGAATACCGCTTGAAGCGATTGAGCCGCGAGCAGGCCGCCGTGGCCATCACCGCGCCGGCGCGCGCCGTCGGTTGTCAATATGATGACGCGCTGGTGGGGCGCTTGCTTGATGATCTGAACGATCACGGCTCGGTTGACCCGCCGCAATTACAGATCGTTTGCGACCACCTGTACGACGCGCGCGGCCCGAGTTGTGAATTGACGCTGGGGCTGTACGCGCGGCTTGGCGGCGCGTCGCAGATTTTGGCGAGCTACCTTGAGCGCGTGTTGCGCCGCTTTAACGCCGCCGACCTCGTCACGGTCAAAGCGATTCTCACGGCGTTGATCTCCAAAGACGGCCAGCGCCTGGTGCTGCGCGCCACGGAACTGACGGCGCGCGCCCGCAGCGCCTCGCCTACGGTCGAGCTGCTGATTGCCGAGCTGGTGGCGGCGCGCGTCGTGCGTCGCCGCAGTCAGGACGGCGAGGCGTGGCTTGAGCTGGCTCATGATTTCTTAACCCCTGAAGTGTCGCGCTGGCTGACGGCAGACGAGATCGCCTTGAAGCAGGCGCGCGCCGTCATCGAGCGGGCGATGGAGAATTACACCGCCCACGGCTTATTGATCGATACGGACACGCTCGGCCTGCTGCTGCCGTTCGGCGAACAGCTCAACCTGACGGGGGCAGAGGCCGATCTTTTATTGACGAGCTTGCTTGGGCGCGCTCGCCCGATGCCCGCGTGGCTGGTCGCGGTGGCGCCCGCCGCGCCGCAGGTGACGCTTGAAGCCAGCCGCAGCGCCGACGCCGAGATTCGCAAGCGCGCCATCGAAGCCGCCGCCTTGCTGCGCGGCGACGCGATGCGCGAGCTGTTGCGCGAGCTGGCGCTCTGGGACAAAGACCTGATGGTGCGCAAGGCTGCGAGCATCGCACTTGCCGACTGGCTCGGGCTCGAAGCCGAAGCGCGGCTGGCGAAAGACGGCGCCGGCGAGAGCGCCGGCCCTGTGCGGCGGGCCATCAGCCTGGCGATGATCCGCGATTATGACAAGCGGCTGGTGAAGCTCAGTCACCTGCCGCTGGCCGTTGCCCTGCTGGTCGTCGGCGGCTTGATGTGGGTGCGCCTCAGGCGCGGCGGCGCGGCGATTGTGCAACAGACCATCGGCGGCACGCTCGGCGGCCTGCTATCGGGATTGATCGGCGGCCTGCTCTTAAGCCTGGGACTGACGGTGACGCGCCACGCGACGATGATCGAAGCGACCGAGTTGCTGGTGGCGCTGGCGGCGCTCGGCTCGTTTATTGGCGGCGGCGGCGGTCTGGGCGTGAGCGCTGGCATGATCTCGGCGGCGCGCGTCGCTTATCGGCACAGCCGCTGGTGGTCTGTGGTCGGCGGCGCGGCGGGCGGCGCAGGTGTCGGCGGCAGCGCTTACCTGCTCGGCGTGGATATGGTCAATGCGTTGTTTGGCAAGCGCCCCATCGGCATCACGGGGGCGATGGAAGGCGCGGTGATCGGCGTCGGTGTGTCGCTCGGTGTCGTGCTGGCGCATACGCTCTGGCGGCAGGCGCGCGCCCAGCAGCGCGTCATCGGCGCCGGCCTCGGCGCGATGTGCGCCGGCATCCTGCTGATTGTCATCGGCGGCAATCTCTTCAGTGGCAGCCTGGAGATCGTCGCCCGCTTGTTCGCCAATTCACAGATGCGGCTCGACACCCTGGCCCCTGTCTTCGGCGAAGTTCACTTCGGGCAGACGACGCAGTTAATCTTAGGTGCGCTGGAAGGTCTGCTATTCGGGATCGGCATGACGAGCGGCATCGAAGTCGCCGCTCGTCAGCAGCCGGACGAGACGGGATTGAGTCACGCCTCAGGATAACTGTTAGTCGGTGGCCGCTTGTAGGCTGTGGACGGCAACCAGCGACATCTTGGTGGGAATGCCGTTGTCAACCGCGACTTTCAACAGCGCCTGGTAATAGCGCGGCGCGCCGGAATCGGCCATCTGTCGCAGCCGCTGATCCAGCACCGTGATGTACTCTTTCGTCGTCGCGAACTCTGAGGCCGCCTGCGTGCCTTCGCTGTGAATCCCCGCCAGTACCATCACCGTGTTCTTCTCCGAGATGTTCGGCTTCACCGTGATCAGCGCATAATCTTCGACGAGCTTGCCCTGGGCATCAAAGGCGGGGCGGTACTCGCGCTCTTCGCCCGGCTGCGGCTTGCGATTAATGATCGTCGCGCTGCCGGTATGCACGAAGTCCTCGTTGATCGGAAGTTTTCCCGACCACTCATTCGTCCAGACGCTGCCGAGCGTGACGACGTTGTGGCTCTTGAGGTCTTCGGCGCTGACCGTGCGGCTCTGTTTCAGCAGCACCGTCTTGCCGACCGCGCCGAAAAGCGCCGTGACCTGATGCAGGCCGATGGCCTCGCCCATGCCTGTGTACTCGTCTACGCAAAGCGCCAGGCGCGGCGCCGGGTTGTTCTTGACGATGAACTTATCGCCGAGCGCATCGGCGAGCGCCGTCACATGCTCCGGCGGCAGCGTCAGCGCGCGGCGCGTCAGCGCTTCCGGGTCTGCCTGATTGGTGAAGCGATAAACCGGCGGATTGCTCAGCACCAGCAAGGTCGGCGTTTCATCGTTCAGGAAGGGCTTCCAGATGGTGCCCCACTCGGCAAGGTTTTTCGCCGCATTGCCGTCAGCGGCTTGCGAGCGCCGGCTGAGATTATCGAAAGCGAGCAGGCCCACCGCGATCAGCAGGAGAACGATCAACACAGGCATGCCGATGCGCCGGATGATCTCGCGGGCCGGCGGCTGTGGCAGCGGCGCAATCACGCTGCTCGCCGGCGCGATGCTGTCTTCTTTGCCGTCGGCGGTCTCGCTGGTCGCGCCATTATTCTGATGAATATAAGAGAAGCATGGCGTGTAATGGCCTTTCGGCAGCTCGATGAGAATCTGGTCGCTCTTGCCTTCGGTGAAGTAGTACTCCTGCAATTTGCTGCGCAGGCGGCTGGCCTGCACGCGCACGACGGAGTCTGTGCGCGGGCTGTATTGCTCGCCGCGTCCGAAGACCTCTGTGGCGATGGTGTACTCTTTGAGCTGGTCTTCCTGCTCATCGACCGCCTTCTGGACGACGAAGCGCAGGAAGGCGCGCAAGCTCTCAGAGCCGTGCAGAATCTGGCTCTGCAAGATGCGCTCAAGCTGCGCCAGTTTTTCATCCTTGCTTAGATCCATCACTTGCATTGAGTTAAACGGTGTATGTAACAGCCGGGTTGCGGCTCATCAAATCCGCTCTATTTTGGCAGCTAGACGGTATTATACCCCTATTAACTCCCAGCACAAGCGCCAACGCGCATATAATGATGCGGCATCTAGCACCATTGCAATCATTCTCAAGTCAAGTTTCACCGCAGGTTCACGTTGAAGTATTTTCTGTATGGCCGGCGACCATGCCATTCGGCTGCCGGTAATCTGTTGACAAAAAGGCGACTGGGGCATTACCCTAAACGCCGAACTTTGCAGGTTCTTCCACAAGAATCTAATCCGCTCAGTAATGAAGATAGGGAGGTTACCGAAACTTATGAAGCTAGAGCATAAGCGAAGGCTCGTCAGTTCAACGCTCCGCTTCTTCGCTGTGGTTTTCTGTCTGACATTCCTCGTCAGCGTACAATCCGCATTCGCTCAATCTTCCGGCAGCGCGACATTGCGCGGCACGGTCAAAGACCCGTCGGGCGCAGTCGTTTCCGGCGCGACGGTGATTGTGACCAGTGAGCGAACCAAGGACGAACGCAAGACAATTACCAACGATGAAGGGGGATATGTTTTCTCCGCATTATCCCCTGATACTTACACCGTCAAGGTGGAAGCTCAGGGCTTTAAGACCACTGAAAAGACCGGCATCGCCGTCGAGACCAGCACCACGCGCGGCCTCGACGTCGTCATGGAGATCGGGCAAGCGTCCGAGACCGTGACGGTCAACGCGGTGGCCGATCAGGTACAAACCGAAACCGGCGCCAAAGAGAACACGATTACCGCCAAGCAGATCGATAACCTGTCGATCATCAGCCGCAGCTCGCTTGAGCTGTTGCGCATCCTGCCTGGCGTCGTGGCTCCGGACAACACCTCGCTCGAAAGCATTTCGTTCGGCGGCGGCGCCAACGCCAACAGCCAGTATCACGTCAACGGCTTGCGTGGCGAGCAGAACACCGTGACGATTGACGGCTCGCGCATGATGGACATTGGCTCGAACAATGGCACCATCATCACCGCCAATCCCGACATGGTGCAGGAAGTCAAAGTTCAGACCAGCAACTACGCGGCTGAACACGGGACCAGCGCCGTGCAGATCAGCGCCACCACCAAAGGCGGCGGCCACGACTTCCACGGCTCGATCTACGACTACCTGCGCGATTATCACTTCCAGGCCAATGATCGCTCCAACAGCATCAACGGCATTAAGCGCCCGTTGAGCAAGTACAACTATCCGGGCGGCAACATCGGCGGGCCGGTAATTATTCCGGGCACCAAATTCAACAAGGGTCGCGACAAGCTGTTCTTCTTCGTCGGCTATGAGTACTACTACCAGCGGGTAGACGAAGGCTCGTCGCTGTCGGTCGTGCCGACCCTCAAACAGCGGCAGGGCGATTTCAGCGAGCTGCTGAGCGGGCCGGGGTCGAACCTCAACCAGGGCCGCACGGTCAACGTGCCGTTCGGCTGCACGGTCAATGGCGTCGGCGCTGGCAATCCGGCACCGAACAACAACATCGCGCCGTGCGCCGACCCGCTCGGCAAAGCGCTGTTGAACCTCTACCCGGCGCCGAATTTTACCGATCCCAACAATCGCTACAATTACGTCTACAGCGTGCTGAGGCCGAACGATAGAAATCAGTTCACCTCGCGCTTTGACTTCAACGTCAGTGACAGGACCAAGCTCTATGTGCGCCTGGCGCGCGAGTACGAAGAGCAGGGCTTCCCGCGCGGCCTGTGGTGGGATTCATCGAACTATGAAATCCCCGGCAAGCTCACGGGCAAGAACCTCGGGCGCTCGGTCGTCGTCAACCTGACCAACATCATCAGCCCGACGATGACCAACGAAGTCTTGTTCAGCGCCAGCAAGCTGAAGCTCAACTACGACTTCGCCGATCCGGACAAAGTCACCTATGCCGGCCTGGGGCTGCAACCGGTGGGCTTCTTTCCCGGCTCGAATCCTTACGTGCCCATCGGCGTCATTGACGCCTGGGGCGGCGGCATCGGCGGCAACCTGTTCAGTGCTTACGGCTATCCGATCCTTGCGTGGAACGATAGCTTCGCAGTCACCGATAACCTGACCAAGGTCTTAAGCACGCACACCATGAAGTTCGGCATGTTCATCGAACAGGCGAACAAGAAGCAGCAGTCGAACCACGACACAGACATCACCGTCGCCCAGTGGGGCCAGTCGAACGCCACCGGGAACAACTACGGCGACCTGTTTGTCGGACGCCCGATTGAGTTCACGCAGGGCACCGACCGCCCTGAAGACCACTTCCGTTACTACAACTACGAGTTCTACGGACAGGATAGCTTTAAGGTCCGCCCGAACTTCACCTTGGAGTACGGTCTGCGCCTGGCTTACCTGCCGCAGAACTTCGAGCGCAACGGCCTCGGCGTGCTGTTTGACCCGACCGCCTACGACCACAGCCAGGGCATCTTCATTAACGGCGACCGCTCCCGTCCGAACGGGTTTAAGCTGGCCGCGCGCGACGAGATTCCCAAGGGCGTCCTGCCCAATAACGGCATTCAATGGATGCCGCGCCTGAACTTCGCATGGGACATCGGCGGCAAGGGTGACTGGGTCATCCGCGCCGGCGCCGGTATTTTCTATAACCGCGTGCAGGGCAACTATGACTACTACTCCAGCGGTCAGATGCCCAACACCTACAGCGCCACGGTTGACACGCCGTGGGCCTCGTCGACCGGTCTCACCTTCAGCGACCTGAGGAATGTGGATCCGTTCGCCGCCATTGCCAACGTCAACGTGTCGTCTCGCGACATCAACTCGAACAACATCCCGCGCGTCGCCAACATGAGCTTGACCATCGAGAAGCGGTTGTGGGCAAACAACATCTTCACGGTGGCGTATGTCGGCACGCAGGGCCGCCACCTGCCGCAGCAGCGCAACATCAACATCGTCCCGCTGGGGGCGCTCTCAAGCGGCACGGTCAATGGTGTGGACTTGTCCAACCCGGTCAACCGCGCCGGCCTTGATGGTTCGGTGATCAAGCAGTTCCGGCCATTCCCAGCATACGGCACGGTCGGTGTTTTTCAGTTCACAGGGACCTCGACCTATCACTCGTTGCAGGCGACCTTGAGCCACCAATCGGGCAAGAACCTGCAATACTTTGCCACCTACACCTTCAGCAAAGCGCTGGGCACGGTGGCCGTTAACGAGAGCGACGGCGCTGCGTGGGCCGACCCCATCGACACGCGCGGCAGAAGCTGGGGCGTCTTGCCGTTTGACCGGACCCACATCTTCAACCTGTCGTACAACTACATCTTCCCGAAACTGGCGCGCGGCGCGCTCGATCATGCCATCGTCCGAGGCTTCCTCGACGGCTGGCAGATGTCGGGCATCACGACGTTCCAGAGCGGCACGCCAATCCGTCTGAGATTCACCGGCGACATCGCCTCGACCGGCAACGCCATCGCCTGGTATGGCTCCGACGCCTTCAACGGCTCGGGGGCGGGCGCGAGCGTTGGCGCCGTGGCGCCGATCTACACGGGCAATCCGCAGACGGGCGGTTCGGGTCTGGGCCAGAAGCTCTTCGACATCAACAAGCTTCAGATCCCGGCCTTCGCCAACAGCGGGCCGGCGCAGCCGCCGTTCTACATGAGGACGCCGAGCCGGAGCAACTTCGACGTTTCGTTCTTCAAGAATTTCGAGTTCAGCGAATCGAAGAAGCTTCAGTTCCGCGCCGGGTTCTTTAACCTCTTCAACCAGGCCTACCCGACGCAGATTGCGACGACAGGCGGTCTGGGCGCGAGCGACATTTACCTGACGCTCAACACCACCTGCAACGTGCGCGTCACTGTGCCGAACGGCGCTGGCGGAACGTCGAACCCCTGCGATCCGACAAAGGGGTTCACCTATACGCAAGAGACGCAGGATAACTTCGGCAAGATCGTTAACAAGCACGGTCGCCGGATCGTCGAATTTGCTTTGAAGTATTACTTCTAATTCGACGGCCAGGCGGTCACATCCACGGCGCGAGGGGCGAAGAACCGCTTCTCGCGCCGTGCCTTTTTGCCGCCTCGGCGTGAGGCTTTCACTTGACGTCGAGGCGGCGAGAAAACATGATTCGGGTATCGATGAAGCGCGAGTTTCCCGGGGAGGTATTTCATGAGAGTGAGACCGATTCACGCTTGCATGGGATTGACCTTGTGGTGGGCGCTGGCGGCGGCGGCGGCGAGCGCGCAGGACATCGAAACCAAGTACCGCTCGGCGGACACCAATAACGCCGTCATCGAAGGCCGCGTTACCCTGCCTTCCGGGTTTTCGGCTGATCGCAACGTCAAGATCACCTTCAAAAACTCGTTGAGCGTGTTGTCTGTCCTCTACACCAATAAGCATGGCGAGTTTCAGATCGGCAACCTCAGCGAAGGCATTTACTACGTGCAGGCCGAAGTGGATGACCGCAGCTTTGAGCCGGTCACCGAAAAGGTGGTGCTGGGGCGCGGCGTGGTCTGGGAGCTAAGGTTGGAGTTGCGCGAAAAGATGGCGACGACGACGATGAGCATCGGCACTCGCGTCGTCTCGGCCGCCGAGCTGCGCCAGCCGGTGCCGGCAGCCGCGAAAAAGGAGTACGAGGCGGGCTTGAAGCTGGTCAGCAAAGGCGACATCCAGCAGGCCGCCGCGCACTTCCAGGAAGCGGTCAAGCTCTATCCTGATTACCTCGCGGCGCGCAATGACCTCGGCGCACAGTACCTCAAGCTGAAGCGGGTGGATGAGGCAGAGCAGCTATTTCTGATGGTGTTTGAGCATGACCCGAAGAACTTCAACGCCAAATTTAACCTCGGGCTGGTGCGCGTCGAGCGCCGCGATTATCTGGGCGCCATCGCGCAGTTGAATCAGGCGATTGCCATCGATAGCGGGCGACCGGTGGCGCGGTTATGGCTGGGCATCGCGATGCTGGAGCGCGGCGATCCGGCGAGCGCCGAGCGCGAGCTGGTCAAGGCGCTGGTCATGGGCGGCGCTGAATGTGTGGCGGCGCACTACCACCTGGCGCGCATCTACTCCGACCGCGGCGACGGTGCCGAAGCAACGCGCGCCGTCCGCATTTATCTTAAAGAAGCGCCGAACGGCGAGTATGTGAAAGAAGCTCGGCTGCTTGAAAAGCGCCTCGGCGGCGAAGCGAAGCGCTAACCCGATTTTTCAGGGCGCAATCTTAAACGGGGCCGAACTGCTGACGCGGTTCTTGCCGTCGCTGACCGTCACCTTCAACTCATAATTGCCGGGCTGGAATTTATCGAGCGGCAAAGCGCTCGCGTACTTGATCTGTCCATGCTCATCGGCTGCCGGCAGTTGCGCCGAGGTCTGTCCCAACGACCGATTGTTCTGCAATATCTCCATCGTGAGCTGTAGCGGGGCGGTCGAGCCTTTGGCCGGCCAGGCGGTAAAGAAGAAGGCCATCTGCTTGGTCGCAGACTTGGGCAGCGGCTCGCCGAGATTGGGATAGACCACCAGCTCGCCGAAGTGCAACGGCTGATCTTTCTTCTGCTCGTCGGCGGTCAGCCGCTCGGCGCGCTTCAGCACCGCGACGCTGCTCAGCCGCGGCTTGCTTTCATCAAGCGCGGCAATCTCCAGGCGGCTCGCGCGCACGCTTGCCTTGCTGGTCATCGCGTCATAAGCGATCAATTCCACCGTGTAACTGCCGGGCGCAAGCTGCGCTTCGCGATAGAAGAGCAGGTCGCCTTTTCGGGCCGCGTCGAGCTGATCGAGCGGGCCGTTGAGCGGATAATGCTGGCTCATTTTCTGAACCACCTGGCCGGCTGAGTCTTTGACCAGGGCGACGACTGAAAAATCGCTGTTGTAAGTCTTCTTGTCGGCGCTCGGCGCGAAGGTGAAGGCAGAGATCGGCGCCTCGGCGAGCACCAGCGCCAGGCCCGGACGATTGCCGGCCGGGAAGCTCAAGGCCGCCGCGTGGAACGAAGACGGGTCAGCCGCGCCGCGCGCATTGCGCGCCGCCGCCAGCGCCGGCGCTTCGTAATCGAGCACCGGCAGGTTGCCGACCGATTCGACCGCGTAATAGCCCTTGCGCGTCTGCACGTCGAGGTTCGAGCGGCTCAGCTTCACATTGATGTGCCGGAAGCGACCATTGTAGTCGTCGTTCTTCGGAATATAGGTGACCAGGTAATAGCCGCGCATATCATCATCAATGCGGCGCAGCCCCGCGGCCAGATCGTTGGTGTCATGAATCAGGAAGCCGCCGGTCTGGTCGGCCAACTGGCCGAGGCCGCTGCGCGGGTCGAGCCGCAGCAAATCTTCGTTGCGCTCCAGCGCTTTCATGTAAGGCCCCGAGGCGGTGTCTACACCGCGGCCCTGCTGCCGCATACGCCCATTGACAATCGAGTTGATTTCGCGTGCGGCTTCGCCGGCGCTGCTCTCTGTGCGCAGCCCGGCCGCATCGATGGCGTAGATGGTGACGTTGGCGCGGTTGGCGGCGCTGATGACGGCGGGGAATTTCGTCAGCACGGACGGCGGCAGCGACAGGCCCTCCGAGAAGAGGATCAGCGTCTTGCGCCCCGGCAGGTTCTGCATCGGGTTGATGACCGCAAGCAAGCTGTTGATGGTCGCAAACCCCTGCTGGTCGCGTTCGAGAGTTTCGTACTGTTGGAGGATGTCGTTCTCCATCTCAAGGAGCTTCGCCTGGGCGGCGGCCTGTCCGGCAGCCGCGCCCGCCGCGCTTGCGGCTGCCCCATCATGGGCTGCGCCCGCCTCGGCTGCTGCGGCGATTGACGAGGTTTGCGTCTGATCGAGGCCAGTGACCCGGTCGGAATTTTCCCGAACTTTGGCGCTGCCCGAGACATAAGTGGACGTGGCCGCGCCGGTGGCGCGCTCGACCGCCTGTTTGATCAGTTCCGGATTGTCGGTGAACGATTGCAGGGTGCGTAGCGATTGATCGATGCCGAAGACGCCTGTGTAATCGCCGGCGGCCATCGCCTCCTGCACGTAAGCCATCCCGGCCTTGCGCGCCAGCGAGCGCGCTTCGGGCGAGAGGCGGTCAAAGACCAGGGCGATCACGCCGGGCGTCGAAGCGCCGCCGAGGACTGGCTGCGGCACCGGCTTGTCTGCTTTGCGCTCCGGGGTGTTGCCCTTCGTGACGGGCGCTTCGCGCACCACGAAGCGGAACGATTCGACGCGCTGGCGAACGCCGTCTTCATAAACTTCAAAGTCGCCAGCCGTCAGGTCTTTGACCGGGCGGCCCTTCTTATCTTTAACGACGACGTCGAGCGCGACTTCGGTAGTTCGGACGCGGACGACCTGATCGTCTTGTGACGGCTGCTGCGGCGTCTGCGCAATGACCGAAAGAGAATTAGAAAGGCTGACGATAATCAGCAGAAGGAGGCTAACATAAATCTTCATTGTACTGTCTCTCAGCGCAAAAAATGGGTGTCATCAGTATAGTCGGCTTGACCGCCATTTGCCAGCCAGTCCTTGACTTATGGTGATGCGCTGCGGCGGCAGGGGCAATCAGTTCTCGACATTCATAAAGATGAATTAAACAGAGAGACACAGAGACACGGAGGCACACAGAGAAGACTCTGTGTCTCTGTGTCTCCCTGTCTCTGTGTTTGTTTCTCATCCCTGTTTCGCAGAACTGAATGGCCCTGCCGCGGCGTAAGCCGGGCGCTGAAGCGGCGGGTGGCGTAGCCTGGAAATGGCAAAAGGTCTGGTGTATAATTTTGCCCAGATTCTTTCATAGAATTCTTGCACATCAAACTGGAAGTCATAAATGGCAACCACGAAAAGATCAAGGCAGTTCGTGAAAGCGATGATCTCGCTTGTCGCTTGCGTCTGGCTGGCGCAGGCCGCGCCGGCACTGGCTCAGGCCGGCCCGGCGGATGTTGATCGCGCCTTTGCGCGGGCGACCGAACTGCATCAGGCGGGCGACATCGAAGGAGCGATCCGCGGCTATCAAGCGATCCTGGCGGCGCACCCCGACCGGGCGGATGTGCGCTCGAACCTCGGCGCGGCGTATTCGCGGCTGGGGCGCTACGAAGACGCCATCGCGCAGTATAAGCAAGCCCTGGCGCGCGACACACGCAACCAGACGATTCGTTTCAACCTCGCCCTGGCTTACTATAAGGCCGCGTGGTTTACGGAAGCCGCCGCCGAGCTGACGAGCTTTCTTGCCGCCGCGCCAAGGCAAGCGCCTGAACGGCGCAACGCGACCTTGTTGCTGGCCGATTGCGATGTGCGCCTCGGCCAGTACAAGCCGGTCATCGAGCTGTTGACGCCGCTGGCGGAGGCCGACGCCAACGACCGCACGGTGGCTTACCTGTTGGGCAGCGCCCTGGTCGGCGACGGCCAGATGAAGCGCGGCCAGGAGTTGATTGATCGAGTCTTTCACGGCGAAGATTCGGCGGAAGCGCGAATGTTGCTGGGCTCGATTCTGCTGCTCGCCGATGATGGGGCGGGCGCCATGAAAGAGCTTGAGCGCGCCATCGAATTGAACCCCAAGCTGCCCGGCCTGCACACCTGGTACGGGCGGGCGCTGATGCGCCTGGGCGATCCCGAAAAGGCCAAAGCGATTTTCAAAGTCGAGCTGGCGAATAACCCGAATGACTTTGAAGCGAACCTCTACATCGGCATTCTGCTGCGCCGCGACAAGGCGTTTGATGAGGCGCTCGGTTACCTGACGCGCGCCGCCCGCTTGCGCCCGCGCGATTCCTACGCCCGCTATCACCTGGGCGCAGTCTACGCGGCGACCGGCAAGCCCGCCGATGCCCGGCTGCTGCTCGAAGCGGTCGCCAAAGAGTATCCCGATTTTGTCGAAGCGCACGTGTTGCTGGCCTCGGTTTACTATCGGCTCAACCGACCCGAAGACGGCCAGCGCGAGCGCGCCATCATTCAGAAGCTGACCGCCGAGCAGCAGGCCAGGCAGCCGGGCGTGCAGGAGAATGACCGGCTCGACCCGGTCAAGCCGCCGGCCAACGCACCGACCAAGCCCATCGAGCAGAAAGAGAGACAATAGATTTTCATGACCCTCTCACGCTCTAACACCTACGCCGGCGCTTTATTGATGGCGGCGATTCTGCTCGCCGCCGCCGGCGGCGTTCAAGCTCGGACGCAGGGCCGCTCAAAGACACGGCGCGCGCCTGCCCAGACGCAAGCCGCAAAAAACAATCCGGCCTTTGATCAGGCGGTCAAGGCGGGCGACGAGGCGCGCCAGGCCGGTCGCTTGACCGAAGCCTTTGATGATTATGTGAAGGCCCTGAAGCTGCGCCCGACCTGGGCCGAAGGCTGGTGGAATATCGGCGCCATCCTCTACGACGGCGACCGCTATGCCGAGGCGCGCGACGCGTTCCGCAACTTCGTGTCGCTCGACCCCAAGCGCGGCGCGGCATGGGGCATGCTCGGCTTGTGCGAATTTCAAACCCGCGAATACGACCACGCCGTGGTCTCGCTGCAACGCGGTCGCGCCTTAGGATTTGCCGGCAATCAGGAGATCGAGTCAGTCGTCCGCTATCACACGGCGCTGCTCTACATTCGCTTCGAGCAGTTCGAGATCGCTTACGACATTCTCAGCGAATTCATTACCGTCGGCAACGACAGCCCCAAGGTGGTCGAGGCGTTCGGGCTGACGCTGTTGCGCATGCCCTTTCTGCCTTTGGAGATTCCGCCCGACAAGCGCGAGCAGGTGCTGGCTGCCGGGCGCGCAGGATTTTTCATGGCGGCGCGGCGCATTGACGAAGCGCGTGCCGCGTTCGACGTGCTGCTCAAACGTTACGCGGACGCGCCCAACGTCCATTACGCCTATGGCGTCTTTCTGATGAATCAGGATGCCGACGCGGCGCTCAAAGAGTTCCGCCGCGAGCTGGAGATTTCGCCGGCGCACTATCCGGCGATGGTGCAGATGGCCTTCGAGTTCCTCAAGCGTGGCGAATACGACACCAGCCTGCCGCTCGCGGAGAAGGGCGTGCAGTTAGCGCCAAAGATGTACGCGGCGCGCAACGTCCTGGGTCGCGTCCTGCTTGAGCTGGGGCAGACCGAGCGCGCCGTCAAAGAGCTGGAAGAAGGCGTGCGGCTGGCGCCCAGTAGCCCGGAGATGCACTTTGCGCTGGCGCGCGCCTACACGCGCGCCGGTCGGCAGGCCGATGCGGCGCGTGAACGTGAATTGTTTAAGCAGCTTCAGGAACAATATAATGCGCGCCGCGGCCCGCGCGCCGGCGGCGATACGGACGACAGCCAGCCCAAAGCAAAGCCTTGAAAGTTTAAGCGACTTGCGCGTTCCTCGTCGTAGCAAGCGGTTCGGTGCGTGAGTCGTGTGCCGAGAAGTGATATGACAAATCTGCGTGTAACCAGGCATACCTTGAGCCTGACGGTACTGGCCCTCTATCTGGCGCTTTTCGCCGCCGGCACGTGGGCTTCATCTAACGCCGCATCTGACGCCGCGCCGCAAAACGCCGCGCCGCGCTGGCATCCGCGCCGTGTGCCGGTCGGCACTGAATTTCTTGGCGATCAGGTCTGCGCCGAGTGTCACAAGAACAAAGTTACCACGCATGGGCAAAGCGCCATGGGCATGGCGATGGAAGCGGTCAGCAACTCGCTGGTGCTGACGCAGAACCCGGCGATGACCTTTCGCACAGGCCCTTACACCTACGAGATCAAGCGGCAAGATAAGCAGAGCCTTTACACGGTGACTGACGGCAAAGAGACGATCAAGGTGCCGATCCTTTACGCCCTCGGGCAGGGCAAAGCCGGGCAGACCTATGTGCTCGAATACCAGGGCGGTCTATATGAAAGCCTGGTGAGTTATTACAAGGAAGCCGGCGGATTGGATTTCACCATCGGCGCGCCGCGCACGGTGCCGGTGTCGCTGGAAAAGGCGCTCGGTCGCCGCCTTGGGGATCACGAGGCGGCGAGCTGTTTCAGTTGCCATTCTACGGGGTCGGTCACTGGCGGGCAGTTGCATCTGGACCAAGCGGCGGCGGGCATTCGCTGTGAAGGGTGTCACGGGCCGGGCGGCAAGCACGTGACCGCGAGCCGCGCCGGCGAGCCGAGCGCCAAGCTCATCTTCAACCCCGGTCGCCTGGGCGGCGACGAGCTGTCTCAGGACTTTTGCGGCGCGTGTCATCGCGGCACGGAAGAGTTCAATATGCTGAAGAGTCTTGAGATCAACAACGTGCGCTTTCAGCCGTACCGCATCTTTCACAGCAAGTGTTATTCGGACGACCGGCGAATCAGTTGCACGGCCTGCCACGACCCGCACGAGCCGCTCAAGCGCGAGGTCGCTTCTTATGATGCCAAGTGTACGGCCTGTCATGCGGTGAAAGCCAAGCCTGGCGCGCTGGCGGCAAAGCCCGCCGTGCCGGGCTCGACCGTAAGCTGCCCGGTCAGCACCAAGGATTGTGTCTCATGTCACATGCCGAAGTTCGGGCC
Source organism: Blastocatellia bacterium (assembly GCA_035275065.1). Taxonomy (NCBI): domain Bacteria; kingdom Pseudomonadati; phylum Acidobacteriota; class Blastocatellia; species Blastocatellia bacterium. Next base: position 130,496 of record DATENM010000090.1, on the reverse strand, counting down.
GCCCGCCGCGCATTTTAAATTCACCGACCATTACATTCGCATTGTGAAGTCCGGCGACGACTACCCGAATTGAGTCGCGCAATGTGGGTCGAGACGCGAGTGAGGAGTTACGAGACTATGCGGTATTTCGCCCTGATTCTGATGGCGATGGTGGCCATCGCGCCGCTGCCGGCGCGAGCGCAAGCGCCGCTGAAGCCGGCCCCGGTCACCTTCGTCGAGGTTCCGCCGAGCGTAAGTAAAATCACCTGGACGCACGACAACGGGCGCTCAGAGCTGCGCCACTTGCCGGAGACCTGCGGCGGCGGCGGGCTGTTCTTCGACTTTGACAACGACGGCTGGCTCGACATCTATCTGGTCAACAGCGGCCCGTCAGATTTCTTCACGCCGAAGACGCCGCTGCACAATGCGCTCTATCGCAACAACCACGACGGCACGTTTACGGACGTGGCCGAGAAGGCCGGCGTCGCCTGCGGACAGATGGGCGATTTCGGCATGGGCGCCGCCGCCGCCGATTATGATGGCGATGGCTGGACCGATCTCTACGTCACCAACTATGGCCGCAACCGGCTCTTTCACAACAACGGCAACGGGACGTTTACGGACGTCACAGACAAAGCCGGCGTCGCCGCGCCGAACTGGTCAACCTGCGCGACGTGGTTCGATTACGACAACGATGGCAAGCTCGACCTTTTTGTGTCGAGCTTCGTGCAGTACAGCGGCACCGGCACGGTCTTCTGCGGCGACAACCGCATAGGCCGGCGCTACTACTGCGTGCCGCGCATCTTCAAGCCGCGCCCGAGCTACCTGTTCCACAACGACGGCAATGGCAAATTCACCGACGTCAGCAAGTCATCCGGCATCGCCAACTCGCTCGGCAAATCCTTCGGCGCCGTCGCCACAGACATCAACAACGATGGCTTGATGGATCTGTTTGTCGCCAACGACACGGTCGCCAACTTCCTCTTTCTCAACAAAGGCAGCGGCAAGTTTGAAGAGATCGGGCTGGCTTCGGGAGTCGCCTACAGCGACGCCGGCAGCCCGCGCTCAGGGATGGGCGTAGACGCCGGCGACTTTGACGGCGACGGCTGGCAAGACCTCTTCGTCGCCAACATCGATCAAGAGCTGTTCAGCCTCTATCGCAATCAGAAAGACCTATCCTTCATTGACCGACCGGGCGAGATTGGCCCGGCCACACGGCTGTTGAGCGGCTGGGGCTCGAAGTTCTTCGATTATGACAACGACGGCGACCCCGACTTGATCCTGGCCAACGGCCACCCCGACGATATGGTCGAGACACAGTCGCTGAAGGTGACTTATCGCGAGCCCTTGCTGCTCTTCGAGAACGTCAATGGCAAGTACATCAACGTCAGCGCGCAATCGGGCGACGTCTTTAAAAAAGATTTCTCGGCGCGTGGCATGTCGGTCGGCGATTACGACAATGACGGCGACCTCGACGTGCTGATCATCAACAACGGCGAGCCGCCGCTGCTGCTGCGCAACGAAGGCGGCAATCGCGGCAACTGGCTGGGGCTGCAACTGACGGCGACGCGCAGCAATCCGGGCGCGGTCGGCGCCATCATCACCTGGGAAGCCGGCGGCGTCCGTCGCAGCCGATTGAAGACGAGCGGCGGCAGCTTTCTTTCATCACACGACCCACGTGAAATTCTCGGCGTGGGCCGAGCGGCGAAGATTGACAGCGTCGAGATCAAATGGCCGAGCGGGCGCGTGGATAAGCTCACCAATCTGCCGCTAAATAAATACATCAAGGTGGTCGAAGGCGGCGGCAGCTAACGGTCAACGAATTTGTAGCCGAAGCCACGCACGGTCAGGAAGTGGCGCGGATGGCGAGCGTCGTCTTCGAGCTTCTGCCTGAGCCAGCCGACATGAACGTCAACCGTGCGCGTCAGAATCTCTGCGCCGTAGCCCCAGACTTCGCGTTGCAACTGCTCACGCGAAATGGTCGCGCCGCGATGCGCGATGAAAAAGCGCAGTAGCTCGAACTCGCGGGCAGACATCTCGACCGCTCGGCCGTCGCGCCGGACTTCGGTGCTGCGAAAGTCTACTTCGATAGCGCCGAAGCGAAAGGTCTCGGCGGCTTTCGTTGCTGCAAGCGACGACTGCCGACGCAGCATGGCTTCAACACGGGCCAGTAGTTCCATCGGCTCGAACGGCTTGGTCAGATAATCATCAGCGCCGAGCTTCAAGCCCAGCACTTTATCGATCACCTGACCGCGCGCCGTCAGCATCATCACCGGCGTCGTGACCTCGCGGGCGCGCAGGTCGCGGCAGATGTCAAAGCCATTCTTGCCCGGCAGCATCACGTCGAGCAGGATTAGCTCGAATGCCGCCTCGGCCGCCATGCGCAAGCCGCTGATGCCGTCCGTCGCGCTCTCGACCTCGTAGCCTTCGCTCGCCAGCAAATCCGTCAGCGTCAGCACCAGCCCCGGCTCGTCTTCGATAATCAGAATGCGATGCGCCATGATGTGCCTGTTGTCGTGAATGTGGCGCAAGGCGGTTAGCTTGCGCATGGCTTCGCGCAAGCTAACCGCCTTGCGCCACATCAGAGTGATTCATACGTCCAGCCCCGGCAGGTGAATCGTGAACGTGGCGCCGTTGTCTGAAGCCGCCGTGACGCGCCCGCGATGCGCTTCGACATGCTTGCGCACGATGCTCAGCCCGAGGCCGGCGCCCGAGGCCGGCGAAGCCATCACCGCCGCGCCGCGATAAAACGGCTCGAACAGGTGCGGCAGGTCTTGCGCCGCGATACCCGGCCCGCGATCCGTAATGGTAATCCGCGCCTCATTGCGCCGGCCATGGCGATGCGCGCGGACATTGACGCGCAACTGCTTGCCGGCGTCAGCGTATTTGAGCGCATTTTGCAAAAGGTTCTTGACCGCACTCTCCAGCGCCGGCGCGTCGGCAAGCACGCGGGGCGGCGGCTCGTCTTTTTCATACTCGACCTGCCAGCCGGCTTCGGCAAACGCCGGCGCGCAATCGCTCATGGCGCGCTCGACGATCTCGTCCAGGCGAACGGGCTGAAAGTCGTACTGCCGGCGGTTGGCCTGGATGCCTGCGAAGCTCAAAGCCTGCTCGACCTGCGCCGACAAACGGCGGGTCTCGTTCTGAATCATCGCCCCGTAATCCTGCACGCGCCGTGGCTGGCTGACGACGCCGCTCGCAAGGTTATAGCTTGCCGAGTGAATGACGCTCAGTGGCGTGCGCAGTTCGTGTGTAATGCTGGCTACGAACTCCATCTGCTGCCGAGCGAGCCGGCGGGCGCGCTGCGCGGCCAGCACCATCACGGCGATGCTGCCGCCGAGCAGCAGGAAGATGCCGAAGTTGAGCGCCAGATTGCGCCTGCGAGTTTGCCCGACCTCATTATCGAGCGAGCCGGCGCGATGGCGAGCGACCAGCCGCCAGGAATTGCCCGGCGAGGCATCGGCGCGGAACTCGTCTTCAGGCCGGCGCAACGGGCGCAGCGGGCGCTCGGGCGGGCGCGGCGGCGGGTTGTTGATGGCTCGGGGCGGTGGACCATCGCGGCGTGACGGGTCATCGCGGCGCGGCGGGCCTTCGCCGGGTGGCGGGCGCGGCTCATTGCCCGGCGGCCCGTTGGGAGGTGGCCCATTGGGGGGCGGCGCAATCCGCGGCATGGTTTCCTGCCCGAGTATCACTGTGCCTGCGTCAACCTGTCGGAGCGCATCAAGTGTAAGGCTGGCATCCGACTGATAAATCATCTCCGGCCCGTCGCCGCCAACGACTGCCAGTTGATAGTTGCTCAGACCCGCCGCGCCGAAGAGCCGCTCGACCAACCCCGGCAGGAACTGTGATTTGAGATACTCGCTGCTCAATTCGAGGAAGCACCAGCCGCGCAACACCGGCGCGCCGGGCGGCTGGTCGGCGGGGCCCGGAATCATCAGGTCGCGCAAAGGGCGTGGCTCATCTCCCGGCGGCGGCGGGGGCGGCTGCGCATCGTTGCGCGGCGGCGGTTGCCCCTCGTTGCGTGGCGGTTGTCCCTCGTTGCGAAGTGGCGGCGGTGACAGCGGTTCGGGTGGCCAATCGCCGGGCCTGCCGCCGGTTTCAACCAGTGGGAAGATCAGCACAGGGCGCGATCCTATTAGCTCGAAAGCCATGCCGCGCGGAAAGTAAGCCAGCCCGCCGCCCGGCATGCGTAATCGTTTGTCGAGGATTTCTTGATAAAAGCTGAGGGCGGCGGGCCACGGTTGCGGCGTGAATTTGCGCTCGCGCCCATTCAGTTGGCTGAACCTTGATTGGCCATTCACCTGCTCGCCGAGGTAGAGCGCGCCGAGCAGTTGCGGGCGGTTGGCGGCGCTCTGCCATTGTGAGTAGAGTCGCAAGAGGTGTGATTCCAGGTTGGCGCCGGGCGGCACTTCGGGCGAGGGGCGAAACATGGGAATCAATTCCTGGACGGCACCGTTGAACTCGCCTTTAATGCCGGCCAGCGCGCCATTGAGCGACTGGCGGCGCTCCAGCAGGTCGGCTTCGCTGGCGCGTTTGATCCAGCGATATTGCAGCAACGCGGCAGCCGCCAGCAGCAGGGCTAGCATCAGCAGGCCGACCAACAACCATCTTTCTTTGATCCGCACGGGCGACACAGCGGCGATTATAGCGCAGCCGCGCCGCGCTTGCCGCCGGCCTGCGCCAGACTTTACCTGATCTTTACAAAGCGCCGCTGTCTTTACCAGAGCTTTACACCACCTGCCGGGCTTTTGTGCTTATAATCGCCTGGTCATAAAACGGCGGGCCGAACCTGATGCGGTCGCGCCGCCTGACACGGCAAAGGTCGGACGAAGATTGGTAGAAAGGAAGGATGAGATGAGACCAGGAGTTTTATGGACCGGCATGGCTTTGATTCTTATGGCCCCGCTGCTCGCCATTTCGGCGCAGGAGCGCCCGGCATTCGAGCCGCTGCGGGCGAAGATTGTGATTGAGCATACAGACCCGAATCATGGGGCGGGCACAGAGGTCGGCCAGTTCTATCGCGACGCTGAAGGTCGCACACGCGTCGAGGTCGGCAATCACATTACGATTACCGACCCGGTGGCGCGCACCCGCTACGAGCTGGACACCGAGCAGCACGTCGCGCACAAGATGCCGTTGCCGCCGGGCGGCCCGCGCGGTCGTGGCCCGGGCGATGCCTTTATGCCCCCGCCGCCCCCGCCGCCACCGCCCGCGGGCGCGAATGGCCCGCCGCCGAATCGCATGATGCCGCCGCCCCCGCCGCCGCGCCCCGATGGTCCCCGGCCTGAAAGAAAAGACCTCGGTACGCGCCAGATCGAAGGCTTGACGGCGCAGGGCTGGGAAGTCACGCGCACGCTACCGCCGCCGCCCGACGCGTCAGAGGGCAACGTGACCGAAACCACACAGACCTGGGTGTCCGAAGAGTTACGGCTGCCATTGCTGATGGAGTCGGTGCTCTCGGATGGTCACAAGCACGCGCGGCGATTTACAGAGATTCAGCGCAACGCCACTTTGGACGCTTCGCTGTTCGCGGTGCCCGCGGGCTACGAGGTTGTCAACGCGCCGCCCCCGCCGCGCCGGCCTTAGCTCACTGCGACGCGGCGACGCGGAGACACGGCGACGCGGCGAAGGGAAGGCGGCGAAGAGATTCGAGGTTGTTGCGTCGCCCCGTCGCCCCATCGCCTTGTCGCCCTCTAGCCCTCTCGCCGCGTCGCCTCGGTCGCCGCGTCTCTCCTGCGTCGCCCCGTAGAAGTCGGCGCACCACAACCACTGAAAGAAACGCCATCATTCAGCCGGAGCGCCCTGGCTCCCAGCCCGCCGTGTGCCCGGCCTCTGTGGAGGATACTTGCCATGAGATCACTGAAACGCTGTCTACTGGTGTTGTTCGTCGCGATGTTGTTGTGGCCGGTGGTGCGGACGCAGGCCGTCCAGGAGACGGTCGCTATCGAAGCGCTCGCCGGGTTCGCAAATGAGAGCAATGGCATGGTCGATCAAGCGACATTCGACGCCGACCGCGAAGCGTTCGAGGAGCGCGACACGATTGCCGACGGCCTGGGGCCGGTCTACAACGCGCAGTCGTGCGCCGAGTGTCATCAGAATCCAGTCACCGGCAGCAGCAGCCAGGTAACCGTCATGCGCGCAGGGCACCGCGACGGGGCGGGCAATTTCTTTGAAGCGCCGGGCGGCTCGCTGATCAACGACCGGGCGATTCATTACTCGTTGCAGGAGCGCGTCACGATTGATGAAGATGTGCGCGCTTTTCGCTCGTCGCTCAGCACGCTCGGCGATGGTTACGTCGAAGCGATTGACGACGCCACGCTGATGGCGATTGCCGCCAGCCAGCCACGCGATTCGGGCGGCATGATCGCCGGGCAGGTGATCCGCGTGCCCTTGCTCGAAGCGCCGGGCCAGATGCGCGTGGGCCGCTTTGGCTGGAAGAATCAGCACGCCAGCCTGCTGTCGTTTTCTGCCGACGCCTACCTGAATGAGATCGGCATTACCAACCGGCTGCTGCCGCGCGAGAACACTTCAATGGGCCATTCGGTCGCGGCTTATGATGGCGTGGCCGACCCGGAAGACAACGACAATGACATTGACGCTTTCGCGCGCTTCATGCGGGCGACCAGAGTGCCGCCGCGCGACGAAGCGCTCGCTGCGACCGATGATGCGCGCGAAGGCGCGGAGATTTTTAACCAGATCGGCTGCGCCATCTGTCACGTGCCGACGATCAACACCGCGGCCGCCGGCACTGTCATCAATGGCGGCACATTCACGGTGCCGCCGGCGCTCGGCGGCAAAGCCATTCATCCGTTCAGCGATTTCCTGCTGCACGACGTTGGCACAGGCGACGGCATTGTGCAGAATGGCGGGCCGGCGACGGCCAACAAGCTGCGGACGCCGCCGCTCTGGGGCTTGCACGTGCGAGCGCGACTGATGCACGACGCGGCGACGTTGACGCTGGACGAAGCCATACGCCGTCATGCCGGCGAAGCGCGGGATGTAGTTGCGCGCTACAACGGTTTGCGGCGGGCAAGGCGCACCCACCTGATCGCGTTCCTGCAATCGCTGTGATGCGGGGTGTGCCTGAATAGAAGAGAGGCGGTCGAAAGCCGCCTCTCTTCCGTGTTGAGATGCTTGGTGAGCAGCAGGAATGATGATTATCGCGCCGACTTGTCTTTCATGGCCCAGGAGAGCGCCCCGAGGATGAGCTGTTGGAAACGGGCATCGCGCCAGACCTCTTCGCGGTGGCCGAGCGCCGTGTAAAAGACGCGCCCCTTGCCATAATCACGCCACCACGCCAGCGCAAAATCTTTATCCTTGCGATGCACCGCCGGCAGCGTCAGATCAACCGAATCCGGGTCGAGGCTCAACAGCACGTGAACGCGCTGGCGCGAGAAATCTTTGAATTGATAAATCTCGTCCTTGATCTGAAACGATTTGTCGAGGTGCCGCGTCGCCGGGTGTTTGTTATCTTCGACGCGCACGGTGACGTCCTTGTGCCAGGGGTGCTGATCGAAGTAGCCGCCAATCAACTCGCCGTACTCGGGCCACTTGTAAAACGTGTCGGTGGCGCTGTGAATGCCGACGAAGCCTTTGCCCGATTTAATGAAGTCTAAGAACGCCGCTTTCTGCTCGTCCGTGATAGGCAGCTCGCCCGTGGTGTAAAAGACAACGGCGTCGTATGGCTTCAGCCCTTCGCGGCTGAGCAGCGCGCAGTCTTTCGTCGCCGTCACCTCGAACATGCCGCTGCGCTCGCCGATCTCTTTCATGATCGTTTCCGACACCGGCAGCACCTCATGTTTGAAGCCGGCGGAATGTGTAAGGTAAAGCACGCGATGTTTGGCGCGCGCCGCCTCGCCCGTGCCGGTCTGCGCGAAGGCGGCGGCCAGGGCGACGACGAGGATAGTAAAGAGTTTCTTGATCATAAGCAGGTAGGAAAACGCGGCGCACAGGCTGCGGCCTACGCGATACGAAGGAGCCGCAGCGTTTGCTGTGTAGCGCAATCTGATAGATTGTGCAGCGACTCGCGCAATCTATCAGATTGCGCTACTTCCAATTGAAACCCGCACTAGCCCTGATGCTCGGGGTGCGTGCAGCCGACGAATTCTTTGAGGTACGAGTTGCCTTTGTACTTCAGCTCTTTGTGAATGCCGATCTCCGACGTGTAGTAGCCATCAATCGTCGCATTCTTGATGGTGCGGAAGAATTTTTCGGCGACCGTCTGCGGGTTGCGCTCGTTGTTGCTGATGGCCTTCAACAGCTCGACCTGCTGCTCGGCGCTCAGATCAGCGTAGGCTTTCTTGAACTTGTCGTTGCTCACCTGGTTGACCGCACTCAGACCCTCGCGCCAGGTCTGCTTGACGGCTTCGGGCGATTCGCTGACCACCAGATCGATGTACTCGTTGACGCGCGCGGCTTTGGCGCCGGGCGACGAATCGTCTGCCGGGATGATGCGCTCGGACATCTCGACGACCGTGCGGTTCTCTTCCGGCGTGAAGAACTTGAGCGGCTGCGGCTTGGCCTCGGCTGCCGTCTGCGTCGCCGTGTGCATGTGCTGGTGTTCCTGAGCCGCGGCCGTCGCGTTCAGCACCGGCAGCGTGGCAATGACGCCGGCGCCGACCGACAGACCTTTGAGCGCTTCTCTGCGAGTCAACTTGTCTTTTGATTCAGCCATGATGAAATCTCTCCCGAAGTTCGATGCGCAGGCGCCGGGAGCGCCCGCCACGGATTTGCTCAAGCAACTTGTCTGGGATTGCACGCGCCTACGTCGGTGCAGAAGTAACTTTTAACCGCCGGGGCTCAAAAGTCAAGCGCGCCATCAGCGGTTGGTCTGCGGCGTCTGCCACGAGAGCGCGAACTCGCAGCACGAGTTACCTTTGAGAATGCAGTTCGGGTGCGTGAAGCGCGTGTTGGACGCGCCGGCCAGGTCGAGCGCCTTGCTCCAGAAGCCGCCGAGGCTCTCGCAGACGGCGCGCGTCGGCTGGACGCCGGCCTCGTAGCGGTAGCGCACAATGCAGCGCGCCTCGCCGGTGTGCTCGATCTCCAGTTGATGCGTGTCGTGGAAAAAGAACTCTCGGATGGAGGGGAATTTTTCTAACTGCTTGACCGGGTCCTTGGCGAGCAGTGTGCGGTAGACGCCTGTGAAGACATACTCGGCCATGTGACGCCCGACTTCGACCGATAGCAGCGGCGCGCCTGGCGTCGCCAGCGCCTGCGTCATGCGGCGCAGGCCATCCAGGGCGCTGTAAGGATACCAGTTCGTCGGCAGAAAGAACGCCGAGCGCAGCGAAGGGTCTTTGCGGCTGACGGTGTCACTGGCCGCGGCGACCGCTTGATCGCCATAGCGCTTCTTCAATAGATCCACCCATGCGTTGAGTAACACCCCTTTGATTTCCGCCATGTTTATCTCCTCAAGTCGTCGAGTTGTCGGGGGTGCGGGGTCATCCTGCTGATGTTGACGAATATACGCAGTCGCCGGGCGTTTTTCAATAATTTTCTCCGGCGCGGTGCTTGACATGAGCGGCGCGAGAAAGTTAAGTTGCGGGCGCTATGACAAAAAAACTCAACATCGCAATGATCGGCTACAAATTCATGGGCAAAGCGCACAGCAATGCCTGGCGGCAGGTGGCGCGGTTTTTCGACACGCCTTACGAGCCGGTGCTGAAGGTCGTCTGCGGGCGCGACCAGACCGCCGTCCGGCAAGCCGCCGATAAACTGGGATGGGAAGAGGCCGCGACCCGCTGGGAAGAGGTCGTCGCGCGGCCCGACATCGATGTCATTGACATCTGCACGCCCGGCGATTCGCATAAGCCGATTGCCATCGCCGCCGCCGAAGCCCAAAAAGTAGTCTTCTGCGAGAAGCCGCTCGCCAACACGCTCGCCGAAGCCGAGCAGATGCTCGACGCCGTCAAGCGCGCGGGGGTGATTCACATGCTCTGTCACAATTACCGCCGCGCCCCCGCCGTGCAGCTCGCCAAACAGTTGATTGACGAAGGCCGCATCGGCGAGCTTCGTCACTTCCGCGGCACCTACCTGCAAGACTGGATCGTTGACCCAGAGTTCCCGCGCGTCTGGCGCTTGCAAAAATCCGAAGCCGGTTCGGGGGCGCTCGGCGACATCGCCTCGCACGTTCTCGACCTCTCGCGCTTCCTGGTCGGTGAAGTCACCGAGACGGCGAGCCTGCTCAAGACCTTCATCCATGAGCGGCCCTTGCCCGGTTCAACCGAGCGCGCGCCGGTTGACGTAGACGACGCCTCGCTCAACCTGGTGCGCTTTGCCACGGGCGCCATCGGCACGATTGAAGCGACGCGCTTTGCCACGGGCCGCAAGAATTATCTGCGCTTCGAGATTAATGGCAGTAAGGGGTCGCTGGCCTTCAACCTCGAACGGCTGAACGAGCTAGAGCTGTACATCGAAGAAGGCCCAAACAGCGGCTTCCGCACAGTGCTGGCGACCGACGGTTCACATCCTTTTATGAGCGGCTGGTGGCCGCCCGGCCACATCATCGGCTACGAGCACACCTTCACGCACACCGTGCTTGATCTGCTGAAAGGCATCGCCGACGACAAGGTGCCGACGCCGAACTTTGAAGACGGCGTGCGCAACCAACGCGCGCTCGACGCGATGGAGCGCGCCGCCGGCTCAGGCAAGTGGGAAACAGTCTAACGCAAAGCGGAAGGTGCAATCACCATGACATCAACTTCGCGGCGAACCTTCATTCAATCGCTAGCGGCGGCGGCCGCGCCTGTCGTCATCAACGCCGGCAGGTGGGCCGCCCGCAAGGTCGCCCGCCTGCCGATGGCCTTTTCAACGCTCGGCTGCCCGAACTGGGAGTGGAAGAAGATTCTCGATCAAGCGACCCGGCTCGGCTATGCCGCCATCGAGTTGCGCGGGCTGATGGGCGAGATGGATTTGCCGAAAAGCCCACAGTTCATCGGCAGTAAATTGACAGAGAGTGTAAAAGACCTCGACGCTGTAGGGGTGAAGATTTCCGACCTCGGCGCCTCGGCTCGCCTGGGTGAAGCTGACGCTGGAAGGCGCGCCGCACAACTGGATGAGGCGCGCCGCTTCATCGATCTGGCGCACCAGCTCGGCTCGCCTTACGTGCGGGTCTTTGGTGGGAAGGGCGTCGGGCAGACGATGCAATCCGCCACCGAGTTAATCATCGCCGGGTTTAAGACGCTGCACGAGCACGCGCTGGGAAGCGGCGTGACCTTGCTGATCGAATCGCACGACGAGTTCACTACCTCGGCGGCGCTGCTGCCCATCTTGCAGGGTGCGAACCTGCCGACGGCGGCGCTGCTGTGGGACGCGCACCATACGGTGGTGACCGGTCACGAAACGCCCGCCGAAACCTTCAAACGTCTCGGTCGGTTCGTCCGCCACACGCACCTGAAAGATTCAAAGCCTGCCGACAAGGATCGCCGCTATGTGCTGACCGGCACCGGCGATGTGCCTGTGAAAGAGACGGTCAAGGTGCTGGCCGCGGGTGGCTATCGCGGTTACTACTGCTTTGAGTGGGAGAAGAAGTGGCACCCCGAGATCGAAGAGCCGGAAGTCGCCATCCCGCATTACGCCACGGTGATGCGCGGCTATCTGTCCGAAGCGGGCGTGAGGTAGGAGGCAGGAGGCAGGAAGCAGGAAGCAGTGATAAAACATTGAAGGCAGCAGGTCAGTGATCCTCGCATCATCGCCTGCTGCCTTCTGTGTTTACCTGCTGTCTTGACTGCCTCCTGCCTCCTGCCTCCTGCCTCCTCTTTTAGGAGCGGTACGCCTGGCGCCCGATGCCTTGCACAGGGATGCCCTGCGCGGGCAGGACTTCGTTTTGCAAAGCGAACATGCAGGCGGCGGCTTCATCGATCTTGCGCGTGAAGGCAATGGAGCCTTGCAGGATCGGCTTCAGCTTTTCCTTGTCCTGCACGCGCGCCGGCGGATATTCGTGCTCGACGATCAGGTGCGTGTTGGCGACATCCAGCGCCAACAGCTCGCGCGCTGCCAGTTGATGATCGAGCCAATCCACTGTGCGGTTTTGCAAGTAAGCCAGCGGGTCGTGCCGCGCCGTGCCGGGCAGCTCGTGTTCGCACAATACGGTCTGCTTGAGCCAGGCGTTGGCCTGGTCTGCCGGGTTCTCTGATGGCTTGCCGTCTTTCCAGTCGCCGCGCTCCATCGTCTGGCCGCCGTAACCCCACGCCGCGACGCCTTTGGCGTGAATGACCTGCCCTTTGACGTGAAAGCCGCCGATCAGGAAGTTGTAGCCTTCGTCTTTCAGGTATTGAAAGATCGAGCGCGTGTCCTGGCCCATCAGGATGGCGTGCGACGGGTCGTAGTGAATGCGTAACTGGTCGCCGACGCCGTGGCGCTCGCAGATGCGGTGCAGCGCGATCCACGGGCCGGGCGCATAGGCGATGTTGTTGTGAAAGTTGTCGCCGGTTGTCCAGCCGGGCATCGGGCATTGTTCGATGCGATAAGTCAGGTTGCGCGCCTTGGCTTCCTTGAGCAGCGGGACGAAGTGCTCTTCAAAGTCAATCAGGTTTTGATCCATGCTCAAGGTCTGATTGCGGCCCACGAAGCCGCACACCGCGTCTACGCCGAGAAGCGCGGCGGCGTCAAAGACGCGCCGCATGAAATCATGTTTCTTCTGCCTGAGCGCCGCGTCGTGGTGCAGCATGTTGTCGAAGTAACCGACGTCCGAGATGCCGATGCGGTATTCGCTCAAGGCTGCAAGCACGCGGCGGGCGCGCTGCTCGTTGAACGGCTGGCGCAGGTCGAGGGTGTTGGCGACGGGATCGAGCAGGGCTTCGGCGGGAACGTCGGATTCGCTCGGGTGTAGCGCGGCAGAGAGTTGAATGTTGTCAGCGCCGACTTCACTGGCAAACTGTACCCATTCTTCGATGGCGAGATCGGGATCGGGGTCACGTTTCTCGCGCGGCGTCAGCTCTTGCAACGCGGCGGTCAAGACTCCGACTTTCATGAATTTTGGCTCGAATGATTTGATGGACATGGCTTGCTCCTCTGCTTGAAAGATGCGATGGATTGCAGGCAGAAAGCTACACGAGGCGCGCGAGGCTTGTCAAACTTTGCCGCTTTCCAGGCGCTAATCAGGGCGGTTGGGGAGTGCGAGGCGCTGTGATAGAATCGCTGCACAGCAAGCGCAAAGCAGACAGCCGGGAGGGGATGATGCTAACACGACGACGATTCATGCGAGCCGCGGGCGCGGCGACGGCAATGACCGCGATGGCTTCGTTCAGCGAAGGCGGCATCAGCCGCATTCTGGCGGCAACCCGCGGCGTCACGGATTCGCCCGAAGCCATCGCCAAGGACGAAACCTTCTGGCGCGAGATTCAGCAAGCCTTCACCGTTGACCGCTCGCTCATCAACCTGAACAACGGCGGCGTCTCGCCGTCGCCGCGCGTCGTACAGGAAGCGCTCGTCCGCCACCTGGCGTACTCGAACGAAGCGCCGGTGCATACGATGTGGCGCGTACTTGAGCCGCAGATCGAAACCGTGCGCCAGCGTCTGGCGCGGCAATTCGGCTGCGACCCGGAAGAGCTGGCCATCACGCGCAACGCCAGCGAGTCGCTGGAAATCTGCATCTTCGGCCTCGACTTGAAGGCGGGCGACGAAGTGCTGACGACGAATCAGGATTATCCCCGCATGCTCAACGCCTGGCGGCAGCGCGAGCGGCGCGAAGGCATCAAGGTCAACACCATCTCGTTTCCGGTGCCGCCGCCTTCGATGGACGACCTCTACAACCGTTTCGAGCGCGCCATCACGCCGCGCACGCGGGTCATTCACTGCTGCCACATCACCAACCTGACGGGGCAGATTTTTCCGGTCAAGCGCATCTGCCAGCTGGGACGTGAGCGCGGCATCGAAGTTATCGTCGACGGCGCGCACGCCTTTGCGCATTTCCCCTTCAAGCACGCCGACCTCGACTGCGATTACTACGGCACCAGCCTGCACAAGTGGCTGCTGGCGCCCATCGGCACAGGCATGCTGTACGTCCGAAAATCGAAGCTCAAGAAGCTCTGGCCGCTGATGGCCGCCGAGCCGAAGCAGGACGACGACATCCGCAAGTTTGAAGAGATCGGCACCCACCCGGCGGCCAATCATAATGCCATCGCCGAGGCGCTGACCTTTTACGAAGGCATCGGCGCCGAGCGCAAGGCGGCGCGCTTGCGCTACCTGAAAGAGCGCTGGGCGCGGCGGCTGGAGCAGAACAAAGGCGTGCATGTGCTGACGCCTTACGACCCGCAGCAGTCGTGCGGCCTGGCGCTGTTCAATGTCGAGGGCATGGACATGGTGAAGCTCGGCGCGCACCTCTGGGAGAAGCACCACATCATCGTCACGCCGATTGTCCACGACGAGTTCCGCGGCATCCGAGTGACGCCGAACGTCTACACGACGCTCGACGAGGTTGATCTATTCTGCGACGCCGTCGAACACGCCATCCGCACGGGGCTGTCGGCCTGAAGCTCGTGCGCGACTTTGGGAAACCGCCTTCCCACAGGCGAACAGAGATCAGGAGGCAGGAGGCAGGAAGCAGGAGGCAGTAGAAGTTGCCTGCTCTCCGCCTGGGCGTTGCTGCATTCATCAGAAAAACCTTCTCGAATTGCCACTTGCGACGCCGCACCGGTTTGACGTCAGCGCGCAAGTCAACTGCCTCCTGCTTCCTGCTTCCTGCTTCCTGTTGCCTGGCACGCCATTTCCATTACAGCGGTCAGCTCAGCGGGCGTTAGCCTGTTTAATCCCACGTTGCTTGGATCAGGAGGTAAGGTCATGGAGATACTCTGGCACGATCTGCGGTTCGCCATTCGGACGATGCTCAAGAAGCCCGGATTCACATTCGTGCTGGTGCTGGCGCTGGCCTTAGGCATCGGCGCCAACACCGCCATCTTCTCGGTCGTCAACGCCGTGCTGCTTCGTCCGCTGCCCTATAAGCAAGCCGACCGCCTGGTCTGGATCTGGGGCACGAACCCGCTCAACGACATTGAGCATGAAACCGCCTCGGCTCCCGACTACAACGATTGGAAGACGCAGGGCCAGAGCTTCGAGGAGATGGGCGGGTTCGCCAACACGCGATTGACGCTGACCGGCAGTGGCGAGCCCGAACGCTATGACGGGGCCTATGTCACCGACGGCTTTTTTGAAGTGCTCGGCGTGCTGCCGGCCATCGGGCGCACCTTCACGCCCGACGAAGACAAGCCGAACAGCAGCCGCGTCGTCGTGCTCAGCCACGGGCTGTGGCAGCGACGCTTTGGCGGCGATCCGGGTATCGTCGGCCAGGCGATTACCATCAACGGCAACCCGGTTACGGTCGTCGGCGTCATGCCGGCGGACTTCAAGCACCCGCGCCCCGAAACCAACCGCAAGGCAGAGATGTGGATGCCCTTGCAGGTTGATTACGCCAAGGCCGGGCGGCGTGCCGATTACCTGGGCGTCATCGCGCGCCTGAAGCCCGGCGTTGCCATCGAGCAAGCGCGCGCCGAGATGACGACCATCGCCGCGCAGCTCGAACAACAGTACGCGGCGACCAACAGCGGCTGGGGGACGATTGTCGTGCCGCTGCACGAGCGCTTCGTTGGGGACGTGCGGCCCGTGCTGGTCGTCTTGTTGGGCGCTGTCGGCTTCCTGTTACTGATCGCCTGCGCCAACGTCGCCAACCTCTTGCTCGCGAGGGCGGCGGCGCGGCAGAAGGAGATGGCCATTCGCACGGCGCTCGGCGCGCGGCGCGGGCGCATCGTCCGGCAGTTGCTGACCGAAAGCGTCTTGCTTGCAGTCGTCGGCGGCGGGCTCGGCTTGCTGCTCGCCTTATGGGGAATTGAAGCGCTGGTGGCGCTCGCCCCTGGCGACATTCCGCGCCTGAACGAAGTGAGCCTCGACGCCCGTGTGCTGCTCTTCACCTTCGGCGTGTCGCTGGTCACCGGCGTGTTGTTCGGTCTGTTCCCGGCGCTGCAAGCGGCGAATCCGAATCTCAACGAAACGCTCAAGGAAGGCGGGCGCGGAACGACTGAAGGCGGTCGCGGTGGTCGCGCTCGTCGCATACTGGTCGTCGCCGAAATAGCGCTGGCGCTGGTGCCGCTGATCGGCGCCGGCTTGATGGTGAAAAGCTTCGTCCGCTTGCAGGAGGTTGATCCGGGCTTCAACCCGGAGCGCATCCTGGCGGTCGAGGTCTATCTGCCGGGCACGACCTATAAAGAAGGCCAGCAGGCAACGGCTTTCTATCAACAGTTGTTGACCCGCGTGCAGAACCTGCCGGGCGTCGAGGCCGCCGGCGCAATCGACACGCTGCCATTGAGCGGCGGCGGCAACGTGATCGCTTTTTATGTCGAAGGACACGTGCCGGGGCTGACCGACAAAACGCCCGATGCCGAGTATCGCATTGTCACGCCGGAGTATTTTCAAACGATGGGCATCCCGCTGCTGCGCGGCAGATACCTGTCAGAGCAGGACGGCCCCAAGACACCGCAATCTTTTGTGATTAACGACACACTCGCCCGCCGCTACTTTGCGGACGAAGACCCCATCGGCAAGCGCATGAATCTGGGCTCGCCGCAGCAGCCGGCGTGGTTCACGGTCGTCGGCATTGTGCAGGACACGCGGCACGAAGGACTGGGCGCCGAGCCTTACCCGCAGATGTACGCCGTAAACACGCAAGTGCCGCGGCGCTCGATGGTGCTGGTGGCGCGAACGTCGGGCGACCCGGCCAGGATGATCCCCTCCATCCGCAGCACGGTCGCAGAGATGGACAGCACGCTGGCGCTCAACAACGCGCGGACAATGACGCAAGTCGTCTCGGAATCCATCGCGCGACCGCGTTTCAACATGATGCTGATGAGTCTGTTTGCCGTGGTCGCGCTGCTGTTGGCAGGCGTCGGCATCTACGGCGTGATGGCTTATTCGGTTTCGCAGCGGACGCACGAGATCGGCGTCAGAATGGCTCTGGGAGCCAGTTCCGCGGACGTCTTGCGAATGGTCGTGCGCCAGGGCATGGGGCTGACGCTCTTAGGCGTCGGCATCGGGCTGGCGGGCGCGTTCATCATTACGCGGCTGATCGCCAGCCTGCTATCGGGCCTGCTGTTCCAGGTTGGCGCCCACGACCCGCTGACCTTCGCCGGAATCGCCCTGTTGCTGGCGCTGGTGGCGCTGGCGGCATGTCTGATCCCCGCGCGCCGCGCCACGAAAGTTGATCCGATGGTGGCGCTGCGCTACGAATAGCAGGAGGCAATAGGCAGGAGGCAGGAGGCAGGAGGCAGGAAGCAGTCCAGAGGACATACAAACCATGTTGGCGATCCGCCGAACACCGTAACCAACAACTGCTTCCTGCTTCCTGCTTCCTGCCTCCTGCCCCGCCGGAGGTGACCGATGAATGGGCTGTGGCGCGATATGTGGTATGGCTTACGGATGATGCGCAGGAGCCCCGGCTTCACGGCTGTAGCCGTGCTGACGCTGGCGCTGGGGATCGGCGCCAACACCGCGATTTTCTCGGTCGTCAACGCCGTGCTGCTCAGACCGCTGCCTTACAAAGACCCGGCGCGACTCTTGCTCGTGCAGGAATCGCTGCCGAAACTCGGCTGGAATTACGGCGGCATCGCGGCGGCGGAAACCCTCGACTATATGGCCGGCAACGAGAGCTTCTCGGAGATGGCCGCCTACACGACGCTTAATTTCAACCTCACGGGGCAGGGAGAGGCGCGGCGCGTCCAGGCGGCGCGCGTCTCGCCCAGCCTCTTCCCTCTGCTCGGCGTCTCGCCTATGCTGGGCCGCGCCTTCGCGCCCGACGAAGACAAGCCGGGCACAAATATCATCCTCCTCGGTGGCGCGTTGTGGCGTCGGGCCTTCGGCGGCGACGCGAAGGTCATCGGGCAAGTGGTCAAGCTCGACGAGAAGCCCTACACGATCATCGGCGTGATGCCTGAGCGCGTGCAGTTCCCTTACATTGACGCGACGTTTGCCGAGCCGGTCGAGCTGTGGCTGCCGCTGGCGCTCAGCGACGAAGAGCGCGCCTCGCGGGCTAACAACCTTCAGTACGGGCTGATCGGGCGATTACAGCCCGGCGTCACCCAGGCCCAGGCCCAGGCCAACATGGAAGCGGTCGCCGCGCGCTTCCAGCAGCAACACCCGGACATCTATGAGGGCGACGTTGAGATCGTCGCCGGCGTCGTCGGCCTGGAACAACAGACGGTCAAGGCCGTGCGCCCATTCCTGTTGATGCTGTTGGTCGCGACGGGGCTGGTGTTGCTGATCGCCTGCGCGAATGTCGCCAACCTGTTGCTGGCGCGCGCGGCGGCGCGGCGCAAAGAGATCGCTATCCGCTCGGCGCTCGGCGCGGGCACGATGCGCATCGTGCGCCAACTGCTCGCCGAGAGTCTGTCGCTGGCGGCGTGCGGCGGCGCGCTCGGCCTGCTGCTGGCGGTGTGGGCGGTTGACCTGATCTTGAAGTTCGGCCCCGACGACGTGCCGCGCCTCGCCGAAGCCGGGCCGGACTGGCGCGTGTTCGGATTCACGGTGCTGGTGACGCTCGCGACCGGCGTGCTCTTCGGCCTCGCGCCGGCGTTGCAGAGTGCGCGGCTCGACCTCACCGCGGCGATCAAGGACGCCGGGCGCGGGTCGAGCGCCGGCGAAGGCGCGCGGCTGCGTAGCCTGCTGGTGATGGCCGAGACCGCCGTCGCGCTTGTTCTGCTGGTCGGCGCGGCGCTGCTCATTAACAGCTTCGTGCGCCTGCTCGGCGTGCCGCCGGGGTTCAATCCCGATGGCGTCGTGGTGGCGCGCACCGAATTGCCGCCGTCGCGCTATCCCGAGCCTGAGCGCGGCAAGACGGTTTACAAAGAGGTGATGGAACGGCTCGCGGCGCTGCCCGGCGTGCAGGCGGTCGGCGTCGCTTCGACCTTGCCGCTCAGCGACGACTGGCAGATCGGCTTTCGCCCCGAAGGCAGCAGCGAAAACGCCGTCTACACGACGCACGGCTCGTGGGTCAGCAATGATTACTTTCGCGCGATGGGTATCGCCCTGCTGAAAGGCCGCACCTTCAGCGACGACGACCGCGCCGACGCCACGCCGGTCATTGTCGTCAACGAAGCGATGGCGCGCCGTTTCTGGCCCGATCAAGAAGTGATCGGCAAGCGCATACGCTGGGGCGGCTGGAACCGCAACGGCTGGCTCACCATCGTCGGCGTCGTCGGCGACGTTAAAGTCTCAGGGCTTGAGGCCGAAGACCAGCCGTCCGTCTACATGCCGACTTTTCAAATCCCGCGCCTGCGCCGCAACGCGGTCTTCATCGTCCGCACGGCGGGCGACCCGGCGAGTTTGCTAGCGGCGGTGCGCCAGAAGATCAACGAGGTAGACGCCGACCTGCCGGTTTATGACTTGCGCACGATGAATCAGATCATCGCTGGCTCAGTGGCGCAGCGCCGCTTTTCCATGTTGCTGCTGGTCGTGTTTGCGGTCGTCGCCTTACTGCTCGCGGCGGTCGGGCTGTATGGCGTGGCGGCGTACGCCGTGACGCAACGCACGCAGGAGATCGGCATCCGCATGGCACTGGGGGCGCAGCCGCGCGACATCGCGAAACTGGTCATCGGCCAGAGCCTGATTCTCACACTGGTCGGCGTAATCGGCGGCCTGGCGGCCTCTTTCGCGCTGACTCGTTTTATGTCGAGCCTGCTATTCGGAATAAGCGCAACAGACCCGCTAACCTTTACCTTAATCCCTCTATTGCTGGCGACGGTGTCGCTGGTGGCCTGCTACCTGCCGGCGCGGCGCGCCACGAAGGTTGATCCAATGGTCGCGCTACGCTACGAATAGCAGGAGGCAGGAGGCGGGAAGCAGGAGGCAGTCCAGAGGACATACAAACCATGTTGGCGATCCGCCGAACGTCATAATCAACATAATCAACAACTGCTTCCTGCTTCCTGCCTCCTGTTTCCTGCCTCCTGCCTCCCTGGCTTGTTAACGCTTTCTGCCCATCGCGCGTCTTCACCGTCAGACGGTGTGCCCACTGATTGGAAAAGAATAAGGAGGCGCGCGATGCAAACGCTCATACAGGATATTCGCTACGGTATTCGGCTGCTCTTGAAACGACCGGGTTTCACGCTGGTGGCGGCGTTCGCTTTGGCCTTGGGGATTGGCGCCAACACCGCCATCTTCTCTGTCGTCAACGCCGTGCTGCTCAAGGCGCTGCCTTATCCGCAATCCGACCAGCTGGTGTGGTTCTGGGAGGTGCAGCCACAGCTTAAGCAGGCGCCGTTCTCGCCCGCCGATTTCGTGGATTATCAATCGCAAAATCATTCATTCGAGGAGGTCGCCGCGTCGCGCCCGATGAGCTTCAATCTGACGGGAGGCGAACGGCCCGAGCGCATCAACGCGAACATCGTCAGCGCCAACTTCTTCGACGTGCTGCGCGTGCAGCCCGTACAGGGTCGCACGTTTATCGCTGACGAAGGCCGGGCCGACGCGCGGCGCGCCGCCGTCGTCAGCTATGGCTTCTGGCAGAGCCACTCGGCGGGCGACCCGGATTTCGTCGGCAGAACCTTGACGCTCAACAACGAGCCGGTCACGGTCATTGGCGTTATGCCGCCGGGGTTCAAATTCGGCGGCGACGCCGAGCTGTGGGTCAACCCGCGCCAGGTCGTGCCAGAGCCATTTTCGTCATTCACCGACGACGTGCTGGCCGTGCGCGGTATGCATTATCTGCGCGTCGTCGGCAGGCTGAAGCCGGGCGTAACGCTCGCCCAGGCGCAGGCCGACATAGACGCCATCGTCGCCCACCTGCAACAGCAATACAACAGCAATCACAGCGTTCATCTAGTGACCCTGCACGAAGCCGTCATCGGCGATTTGCGGCCCGCGCTCGTCGTGCTGATGATCGCTGTCGGGCTGGTGCTGCTGGTTGCCTGCGCTAACGTCGCCAACCTGCTGCTGGCGCGGGCGACGGCGCGCCATCGCGAGATGGCCATTCGCACGGCGCTCGGCGCGGGCCGCGCCCGCATCGTCCGGCAACTGCTGACCGAAAGTTTGCTGCTGGCCTTGCTCGGCGGCGCGCTCGGCCTGGTGCTGGGCTGGTGGGGCGTGGACTTGCTGGTCGCCGTCAGCCCCGCGGAGACGCCGCGACTGTCGGAGATCGGCATTGATCGAACTGTGTTTTTATTCACACTGACGATTTCAATCGTCACCGGCCTGCTCTTCGGCCTCGCGCCGGCGTTGCAGGCGTCGAAAGCAAATTTGAATGAAGCGCTGAAAGAAGGCGGGCGGACGGCAGACGCCAGTCGTCGCAACCGCGTTCGCGGCTTGCTGGTGATCGCCGAAGTCGCTCTGTCGCTCGTCGTTCTCGTAGGCGCCGGATTGCTGGTTAAGAGCTTTGCGCGCGTGCTTGATGTCAAGCCCGGCTTCGAGCCGGCGAACCTGCTGACCGCCAGCCTGTCGCTGCCGGGCAAGAAGTACGAGAAGCAGTCGCAGATTAACGCTTTCTGTAAACAGGTGATCGAGCGGCTCGAAGCGCTGCCGGGCGTCGAAGCCGTCGGCATTGCAAACGACATCCCGCTGCTGGGCGATGATACGTCGACCTACCCGACCGTCGAAGGGCGAGAGGCGACGCGCGACGAAGACCGCTTTTTGATCGGCCAGCACGCCGTCAGCAACGGCTACTTCAAGGCGCTCGGCATCGGCCTGCTCAGCGGGCGCGAGTTCGGCGCGACCGATGCGGCGGACGCGCCGCCGGTCGTCATCATCAACGAAACGGCGGCACGTCGGATGTGGCCCGGCGAAGACCCGCTTGGCAAGCACTTGCGTCTCGGCAATGAAAAAAGCCCGTGGCTTCAGGTGGTCGGCGTCGTTAGTGATGTAAAGCACAATGGCCTTGAATCGGAGCCGAGCCTCGAAGCCTATGCGCCGTTCGCGCAGATGGCTTACCCATATTTGTCGATTATGCTGCGCGCCCCGAATGCGCCGTCGTTTGCGGCGGCCATTCGCCAGGAAGTGCAAGCGGTCGACAACGACCAGCCGGTGCATGACGTGATAATGATGGAACAACTGGTCAGCCGGTCGGTCGCGCCGCGCCGTTTATCAATGGCGCTGTTCGCGCTGTTCGGCGGCGTCGCGATGTTGCTGGCAGGCATAGGCATCTACGGCGTAATGAGTTATGCGGTCACGCAACGAACACATGAGATCGGCGTGCGCATGGCGCTCGGAGCCGAGCGGCGTGATGTGCTCAGGCTGGTGGTCGGGCAGGGGATGCGGCTGGCGGTTGTCGGCGTCGGCGTCGGTTTGATAACGGCGTTAGCGGCGACGCGGCTAATGAAGAGCTTGCTGTTTGCCGTCAGCGCCACCGACTGGATGACCTTCGTCGCGGTGGCGACAGTCCTGATACTAGTGGCTCTGGGAGCCTGTTTCGTGCCAGCCTTGCGCGCAACACGGGTTGACCCGATGGTGGCGCTACGCTACGAATAGGAGTCAGGAGTCAGGAGTCAGAAGTCAGAATGGAGAAGGGAGTCAGCGGCAGCAAGTCCGCTCGTCGCGAGTCCGCTTTTCGCGGTTCTACTTTTTATCCTGACTCCTGACTCCCCTCCTCCGCCTCTACAATCCGTCCGTCAACGATGTGAATCGTGCGGTGCGCGAGCCGCGCGTTGTCGGGATTGTGCGTCACCATGAAGATGGTCTGGCCGGTGGCGTTGAGTTGCAGGAATAGCTCGATGACCTCGCGCCCGGTTTTAGAGTCGAGCGCCCCGGTCGGCTCATCGGCAAGCACCAGCGGCGGCTCGTTGACCAGCGCGCGGGCGACCGCCAGCCGCCCTTGCTCGCCGCCCGATAGCTCGCTCGGCAAACGCAACGCCTTGTCAGCAAGCCCGACGCGCTCGAGCACGCGCAGCGCCCGCTCGCGTTTCTCTCTGGCGCTGGCATTGACCGTCGCCAGCGGCAACACCACATTCTCTACGGCATTCAAATAAGGCATCAGGTGATGCTGCTGAAAGACGAAGCCGAGGTATTCGCGGCGAAAGTCGGCGCGCCGCTCATCGCTGAGCGCATACACGTCGATGTTATCAACCAGCACGCGCCCGGCGGTCGGATGATTCATTGCGCCGACAACGGTGAGCAGCGTTGACTTGCCGGAGCCCGACGGCCCCATCAGGCAGACGAACTCGCCTTCGCGGATTTCGGCGCTCACTTCAGTCAGCACGCAGGCGGCAGGCGACGCGCCATTGGCCGGATATTCCTTGCTGACGTTTTCGATTTGGACGAAAGACATAAGAAAGAGGAGTCAGGAGTCAGAAGTCAGGAGCCAGAATAAATGGGAGGCGGGGCGCGGCGACCTCCTCTTCCATTCTGACTCCTGACTTCTTCCGCTCAAATGTAGCGGACGGCTTCCGACGGGTCGAGGCGCGAGGCGCGCACGATGGGATAAATGCTGCTGGCCATACCAATCAGCAGGCCCGCGCCGATGGCGGCGATGGCCATCAAGGGGTGAAGCGCAAACGCCGGCTCGCTTTCGGCGAAGTAAGGCAGCGCAATAAAGCTTGCAAGCATCCCCGCGGCCCAGCCCAGCAATCCGCCCAGGACGCTGATCAAGCCGATCTCGATCATCAAGCCTTGCACGATGTGGGCGCGGCGAAAACCGATGGCGCGCAGCACGCCAATCTCTTTGGTGCGCTCGACGACCGAGCCCATCATCGTCGTAAAGATCATCAGCGCGCCGATCCCCAGGACGACTGACGCGACGGCGGCTGAAAAGCGCGTCAGCCGCTCGACGGTCTCGCCGCGGGCACGCACCGATTGTTGAATGGCTGAAACTTTGGCGTGCGGCAACCGCTCGCTGATCTCGGCAACGATGTCGCCGATGGGACAGTCTTTGCAGAGGGCGCTGACTTCGATGAGGCTCAGTTGATCCGGCTTGTTGAGCAATTGTTGAACGTGGCGCAGCTCGCCAAAAACGATGCGGTCTTCCGGCCCGCCCGCAGGCGAGATGATGCCGGCAACCGTATGCTCGCGCCCGGCGATCATCAGGCGCTCGCGAGCGATCTTGAAGGCGTCATGGCTCGGCGCGGCGTGCGCGTCGGTGTGTGCGCCCGTGTGCGCGTTGTTTTCATTTGCGGCCTGCGCCGTTGGCTCGACCAGGCCGAGCGCCTGCGCGGCTTCGTAACCCACGAGCACCTCTGTATCGGCTTCGGGCTTGCGCCCGACGATATGCCACCAGCGTTTCAAGGTCAGCTCGCTCTTGAAATCAACGCCGGCCAGCAGCACGTCGCGGCCTTCGATGCGTACCGCGCCCAGCAGCTTTGGCGATACCAGACTGATGCGATTGTGCAGCGGGATGTCGAAGATGCCGGCGACGTCTTCGGACTTGAGTTGTTGCACGTCGAACGAGACGCTGGAAACCGCGACGCCGCCATAATCGAGCGCCAGGTTATGCGATTGCGGCACGACGACGATGTTGGCGCCGAAACGGTCGAGCTGCGAGCCGATCTCATCTTTGATCGAGCCGCTCAGGCTGAGCAGCGCGACGGCGGTGCCGATGCCGATGCCGATGCCGACGACGAGGAAAGCGGCCTTGCCCTTGCGCCGCTTCAGATTGGCCAGTGCGATGGTGCTGATACGCATAACGAGTGACAAGTGACAAGTGACAAGTGACAAGTAGGATTCCGCCCGCCAATGTTCGCCGGGAATCAGAGTGACAACGTCTTGTCACTCGTCACTTGTCACTTGTCACTTCAGAAGTATTGTTGCCGCGCTTGCAGGTCGCTGGCCTTGATGACCAGCACATCGCCTTCGATCTGGCGCGGCAGGCCGACCGGGTTGCAGCCGCCATGAACTTCGTTGACCTGCGCCGAATGAAAATGCAGGCCGCAGTTGTTGCACACCATGTCATCGCCTTCCTGATGATAGCCCTTCTTGGCGTGATAACAGGTGTCGCAGGCATCGAGCGCCGCGCGATAAACGCCGTCCGAGCTCTTGAGCGCGAAGAAGCGCAGCTTGCGATTGTCGGCCAGCGTGTAGTCGTAAAACTTTGCCGTGCTGCTCAACTCGGCGAGCGGGATGCGAACGTCGCCTGAGGCGCTGTTGTTAATGACGGTCGCCGACGGCTGGTCGCCGCGACCGCGCAAGAGAAAGAAAGCGATGCCCGCGGCCAGCACAATCGCGATCAAAATGAGCCAGGCGGTCGGTTTGCGTTTCGGTTGCGCGCCGTCGGCAAACTGCGCGCGCTTGCGCTCGCGGCCATTGCTCTGCGGTTGGTTATCCATCAAAAACTTCCTCTTCATCAAGGCCAATCAGGCCAGCCCCATGCGGCGCAGCAAATCTTCAAAGCGCGGATCGTCGCGCACGTCGTCAAAGACCGGCTCGACGTTGATGTAGACCAGTATGCCGTGGCGCTCGCGGTAGGTCTTCTCCAGTTGCTCGAAGCCCCGGTCGCGGTCGCCGACGCCGAAGTAAGCGCGCGCCATGCTGTAGGGCGAAACGTACAACCGTGAAGTCAATTCGTTGAGCGTCACCAGCGACATCTCGGCGTCGGTCGTCCGCCCCCAGGCGGCGTAGGCGTGACCCAGCGCCGACATGGTTTCAGTGTCGTGCGGCACCAGTTGCAAGGCGCGCTCGAATTCAGCGACCGCTTCACTGTACATCTGCTTCTGCTCGTAGATCATCCCCAGCCGCCGGTGCGCCAGCGAGTAATCTGTCGCCAGCTCCATCGTCTTGCGGACCTGGTCAATCGCTTCGTCGTAGCGGCGCGAGAAGTAATAGATGCGCGCGACGTTGAGGTTGACGACCGGCGACAGCGGCTCTAGCTCCATCGCCCGGCGGACTTCGGCGACCGCTTCGTCGCCGCGCCGCATCGCCGCCAGAAAGAGCGCGTACCACAGGTGCGCCGTCCCGTAAGCCGGGTTCAGTGTGATGGCCTGCTTGAACTCCTGTTCCGCCGCCGCCCACTCCCACTCGTACCAGAAGCGAATGTGCGCCAAGCTGACGCGCGCCTCGGCGAGCTTGGGGTCGAGCTTCAAGGCTTTCATGGCCGTCGCCTTGGCGCGCAGGAAGGCGGTGCGCGGCGGCATCTTGCTATAGCTCGCCATCAGCGTGTGGCTGTCTGAGAGGCCCGAGTAGGCGAGCGCGTAGTTCGGGTCGAGAGCAATCGCCTGCTCGAAGAATTCGATGCCCCGGCGCAGGTCTTCTTCGGTGCGCCGGTTCCAGTGATAGCGGCCTTTGAGGTAGAGCTGGTAAGCGGCGGTGTCTTCGGTGTAGCGCCGCGCCAGGCGCTTCTTCTGCGCGCCGGTGAGCTTCAAACGCAAGTGCTCGGCGATCTCCGCGGCCATCTCCTCTTCAATGTCACAAATATCACAAAGCGAGTGGCTGATCTGACCGCCCCAGAGGTGCGAGCCGTCGAGCGTATCGATCAGCTCGGACTTGACGATGACCTGCTCGCCGCGTTGGAGGATGCGCCCGACCAGCACGGCGCGCACATTCAGCTCGCGCCCGACGCGCATCGGGTCAGGCTCCTGCGCGTGCAGGCTGCCGGTGGTGCGCACCTTGTAGCGAAAGACGGTCGAGCGCGCCATCACGCGCAGGCGCGGCAGCGCCGAAAGCGTGTGGATCAACGACTCGGTGATGCCTTCCGACAGGTAATCGGTCTCCGAATCGCCGCTCAGGTTGATGAGCGGCAGAATGGCCAGCGAATCAATGGCGCGGCGGCGTGACGGCGGGCGCGGCAAAGACTGCGTCGGACGGTGCAGGTCAATGGTCGTGCCCTGCGGCGGGTGCGCGCCGCTGTCCATGTCGCGCAGCAGATTCTGCAAATCGACCAGCAACTCCTGCGACGATTGGTAGCGCCGCTCCGGTTGCTTTTCGAGGCACTTGCGGACAACGCGCTCAAGGGCCGGCGGCACGTTGTAGTTCAGCCGCGCGATAGGCACGGGCTCGGCGTGGATGATGCGGTCAACGACTTCGATGCTGTTGAGGCCGCCGAAGGGCAGGTGCCCGGTGATCATCTCGTACATCACGACGCCGAGCGAAAAGATGTCCGAGCGGTGATCTATGGGGTGGCCCATCGCCTGTTCGGGCGACATATAGGCGACCGTGCCGGCGACGACGTTAAGCGAGGTTTGCCGCACCAGCTCTTTGGTCGTCTCGTCCGTGCGCAGCGAGCCGGAGCGCGTCACTTTGGCAATGCCAAAGTCTAAAATCTTGACCGCGCCGCGCTCGTTCAGCATCAGGTTGGCGCTCTTGATGTCGCAGTGAATGATGCCAAAGCCATGCGCTTCGTTGAGCGCGTCGGCGATCTGCGCGCTGATCAACATTACGTCGCGCAAGGGGAGCGGGCCGCGCTCCAGGCGCAAGCTGAGCAGTTCGCCTTCGACGTACTCCATGACGATGAAGATGGCGCCTTCATATTCGCCGATGTCGTAGATCGCCACGATGTGCGGCGAGCGCAGGGCCGAGGTGGCGCGCGCTTCCTGCATGAAGCGCGTGCGGCGGTCAGGATCGTACTGATAAGAGGCCGGCAGGAATTTGAGCGCGACGCTGCGACCGAGCCTGAGGTCTTCGGCGAGATACACCTCGCCCATACCGCCCGCGCCGAGTTCTCTGATAATGCGATAATGAGAAACCGTCTGCTCGATCACGCCGTTTACACCTCAAGGCCCTTGCTGGATTAATTATTCTCCCAGAAGCGGGGTGTAATCGTCCACAGCCGAGCAGGTTATTGATAGACTTTGTAATCAATCTCCTGAAAAATCGAGTCTTTCCATTCGACGTCGGCGAGCCATTCCTCGTCAATCTCGGCGCGCTTAATCATCTCGTAAAGCCGCGTGAAGCGGTGGATATGATCGCGGAAACGCTTCTTGGCGTATTGCACGCTGGTCGCCGTCGTGATGATGAAGGCCCAGTCCGAAGATTCCGCCAGCAACAACTCGCGCGCCGCCTGATTCAGGGCGCGCTGCATCAAGCCTTCAGCTTCCGTGTGCTCGCGCGCCAGCTCGATCATGCGGTCTTCGGCGACGTGCTGGTGCATATACATCCATTCGTTCTCGCCGTTGATCCAGACGCGGTAATAGCCTTCCGCGCCCCACGACGAGGTGCTGATCTGCTGCTGCTGGTTGTCCGTGTACTCGGCCAGATAATCGAGCGGCGTCGCCAGGCGAATCTCGTCCTGGTCGAAGTGAATTTTGCGGAAGAGGTGGTTTAAGAACTGCGGCCCCTCGAACCACCAGTGGCCGAACAACTCGGCGTCGTAGGGCGAGACGATCAGCGGCTTGCGGCCCAGAACCGGGGCCAGGTGCTGCGCCTGCGCCTGGCGGTTGTGCATGAAGTGGGCGGCGTGCGTCGCCGCTTTGCCCGCCGCCCACTGCGGCACGTAAGGCTGCTTGGCGCCGAGGTCAACCTTGCCGGTGACGCGGAAATACTTGATGCCGAGATTGCGGCGAATGCCGTCGCTGTGCAAGTAAGGCTTGATGTAGTCGTAATCGCCGTCGAAGCCGAGGTCGCGGTAAAACTCGCGGTAATCGACATCGCCCGGATAGCCGATCTCGGCGCTCCAGACCTGCTCGCTGGTCTCGACGTCGCGCGCAAAAGCGGCGACACCGGCAGGCGTGATGGCCGGGGCGTAGATGCCGCGCCGCGGCTGCGGGTGGCCGAACATGATGGCGTGCGCGTCAACGACGAAGAAGCGAATCCCCGCCGCCGCCAGCAGATCGTCTACGCCGGCGGTGTAGGCGCATTCCGGCAGCCAGATGCCGCGCGGCTCGCGCCCGAAATGCTTCATGTAATTCCGCTTACCGACCTCGATCTGTGCGCGCCGCGCCTCCGTGCGCGTCATCAGCGGCAAAAAGCCGTGCGTCGCGCCACAGGTGATGATGTCAATGGCGCCGGCTTCTTGAAGGGCGCGAAAGCCGTTCAAGATATTCCGCTGATAGCGGTTCTCGAACATATCGCGGGCGACGGTGAAATGGTTGAAGTACATCTGCGCCGTCGCGTTCATGGCTTCCGAGCCGCGCGTGCGCACGACCTCTTTTTCGCAAAGCTCGATCAGCTTGCCGAGGTGGCGCACGTAGCGATCCTGCAACAGCGGATCGGCCAGCATCTCGCACAGCGGCGGCGTCAGCCCCAGCGTGACGCGCGCCCGCACGCCGTCCAGCATGCAGCCTTCAAAGACCTGCAAGAGCGGCAGGTAGGTTTCGCTGATGGCTTCAAAGAGCCAGTCTTCTTCGAGGAATTCCGGGTATTCGGGGTGGCGCACGAAAGGCAGGTGCGCGTGCAGGATGATGGCTAACAGTCCTTGTTCCATGGTGGGTCTCGGGCTCAAGGTTCGTGGTTACTGGTTGGTCACGGCTTGCGCGACGACGTACTGGGAACCAGGAACCAGGAACCGGGCACTCTGAATTGCGGCAGGCGCGGCAGATGAAACTCTTCGCCCGGCGGCATACACTCGCTGGCCCCCGCAAAGAAGCGCGGCGTGACGTGCAGCGGGTGGGCGCGGTCGCCAATCAATTCACGCTCGTCTTCAATCGCCTCGCGCAGCACTTCCGGCAAGTAGTGCGCCAGTCCGACCGACGCCAACCGGCCTTCGCTGGAGTAGTAGAGTTTCAACAACTCGCTGCGGAAGGGTTCAGGCAGCGCGTCAATCACATCAACGGTGAGGTCGCCGCCGATGGCGGTAATCAGCAGCGCGTTGCGCACAGATTCGGGCAGCTTGAGCAGCAGGTTGGCGATCTGCTGGCCGTCGGCGGTCGAGCCCGGCATCGGCGCTACGGTGATCTCCATCGCCTGCTCGGGCGCAAATCCCGAAGCCTGCAAGACGCCGAGAAATTCCGGCGTCGTCATCTGGTAGGCCGGCTCAGGCGCGGGCACCGGCGAGACCGTGCCGCGCGGCGTGCGTACCTGATTCGAGCGCACCAGCGCGATGTAGCCGTGCGCCGGCGAGCGCACGCCGATTTCGAATTCGTAGGTGCGGTCGGGGAAGACCATCATCCAGTAGCGCCCGCGCGGCCCGACTTCAAAGAAGGCTTCCTGGCTGCCGTCCATGTCGCGCAGCTTGAGCGTGGTGCGGAACGCGGCGGCCTCGGCTTCGGAAAAAATCCGCGTCAACCCCTTGAGACTTTCCGGGCGCACCTCCCAGTAGATGAAGATGCGAAACGGGTCTTGCAGCAGGGCGCGAATGATGTCAACGCCGTAGCCTTCCGGCACCGGCAGCCCTTCATCGATGTAGGGTTCGTCGCTCGCCGCGGCGGCGGCGGCGTCTTCGGCGGCGGGCTGATCCGGCTCAATGGGTTTAACCGGCGCGGTGCCGAACCCGGACGCGGGCCTTAGAACAAACATCGCAATCTCCTTCAGATGAAGTAAACTAACTTTGTATTTGATGGGCGGGGTGGTGTCAAGCAGATGGGTGTCGGGGGCAGGGTCTATTCATTCCCGGCTCAGAGACAGGGAATAAACCGCCAAGACGCCAAGAACACCAAGAGAAAGCCGCTCGTTTTTGGCTTGGCGCTCTTGGCGTCTTGGCGGTTGATCTCCCGTGAATGAATAGACCTGCCCCCGACACCTATCACTCAACGAGGGGCGCAAAGTCTTGCCCAGATTGAATTATCTATGATAGGTTTGCAATACCCTTGAAAACTTTTTTGACCGGGGGGAGTCTGGTAAATGGAAAAACCATCGCAACAAAACACAATCCAAGACAGCTTTCTCAACAGTGCCCGCAAAGAACGCAGCAACGTCACCATCTACTTGATGAGCGGAGTCAAGCTGACGGGGCGGATCAAGAGCTTCGACAAGTATTCGGTGATTCTGGAGGCAGGGGCGCAGGAGCAACTCATCTTCAAGCACGCCATCTCGACGGTCTCGTTGCCGCGCGGCGGCGGGCGTGACTTTCATTACAGCCGTGACAGCCGCGAAGGCCGCGGCCCGGAGCGCGGTCCTGAGCGTGGCCCTGAGCGCGAGCATCACCCCGAGCGCGAGCATCCATCGGAAGCGAACCCCAGCGGATCGGCAGCCGGCGGCGACCGTTCTTGAAGCGTGCGCTTTCGCTTTGATCATCTTGCCATCACTAAGGGGCTGCCCATTGCGGCAGCCCAACTCATTTTCCCATGACCCGCGTCGGACTGTTCATCACAATGGAAGGGCTGGATGGCTGCGGCAAGAGCACGCAGCTTGAGCGGCTGGCGGCGGCGCTCGGCGAGCGCGGCCACGACGTGATGGTGACGCGCGAGCCGGGCGGCACGCCCTTAGGCGAAGGCGTGCGTGGCCTTTTGACATCCGCAGTCAGCGACGGCATTGTGCCGACGGCAGAGCTGATGTTGATCGTCGGCGCGCGCGCTCAACACGTCGCCCAGGTGATCCGACCGGCGCTGGCCGCTGGCCGTGTGGTCATCAGCGACCGCTACACCGATTCGAGCGTTGCCTTTCAAGGCTACGGTCGCGGGCTCGACCTCGGCTTGATTGAAAGGGTGAATCTGGCAGCGACCGAAGGGCTGCGACCCGCCCTGACGATTCTTCTCGACCTGGAGCCGGAAGCGGCGCAGGCGCGCATGAGCGCGCGCCCTGTGGGCGGCTTGCTGGGCGCGCTCGATGTCGAAAAGCTCGACTTTCACGCGCGCGTCCGTCGCGGCTATCTCGAACTGGCGGCTGCGGAAGCCGACCGCGTCCGCGTCGTCCAGGCCGCCGGCAGCAGTGACGAGACCCACGCCGCTGTGATGCAAGTCGTATTACAGAGGGTGACAAGTGACGAGTGACAAGTGACAAGAGCCAGGCGCTCACAACGATTTTCTCTTGTCACTCATCACTCGTCACTTGTCTCTATCGCCTATGCTGGATGATGAACTGGTAATCGAGACCCCCGAGCGCGTCGAGCTGCATTATGTGCTCGCCAATGTCGGCAACCGCTTTCTGGCGGCGGCCATCGATCATCTGATTCAAGCGTTGTTGATTCTGCTGGTGCTGCTGATTGCCGGGGCGTTCAGCGACGGGCCGCTGTTTCGCGGCTCGGCGGTCTGGGCGGCGGCGATTGCCGTGCTGTTGGTCTTTGGGATTATCTGGGGCTACTTCGTCGCCTTCGAGACGCTGTGGAGCGGCCAGACGCCGGGCAAGCGCTGGATGCGGCTGCGCGTCATCCGTGAAGACGGACGGCCCGTGCGCTTCTTCGAGGTCTTCGTCCGCAACCTGCTCCGCCTGGTCGTTGATCTGCTGCCGCCGACGACCTACGCGATTGGCGTCATCTCGATTATCTTCAGCGCCCGCTCCAAGCGCGTCGGCGATTTCGTCGCCGGCACGGTGGTCGTCAAAGAGCGCGCCACCGAAGCGCCGTCGCTCGACGACATCATCAAGATTTCTAACATCGAGCAGGAGCGCCTGGAGCGCGCCGCGCCCGCCGCCTTTACCCTCGACACACGCCTGCTCAACGAGGCAGAGCTACGCGCGATTGAAGTCTTTCTCAAGCGCCGCTACGAGCTGACGCCGGTCAATCGCACGGCGCTGGCAACGCGCATCGCTCAACCTTTGCTGGCGCGGCTCAACCTTGCAGCCGACGGGCTCGCCCCCGAAGCGGTGCTGGAAGAGATCGAGCGCCAGCGCCGCGCTCAGTCGCGCTACGTCTGAGTGAGCGGGGATTGGCCGCGGAGGAAATAGAGATGAAGCTGACAAAAAGAATGGCCGGTCTGATGACTCGGATGTTGGGCCGGAGGCCACGCCGTGCGGCTTTGAGCCTGCTCGGCGCGTTGATGGTGGCAAGCCTTAACTGGAATGGCGCGGCGCAACAGACCGCGCCACGCGCCGCCGCGGCAATCTGGTCGGGCACCAGCGCCGGTTACACGATTCAATGGACGGGCGCGGACTTGACGGGCCGCCCGGCAAGCGGTGTGGCGGCACCGCTCTTTTCGGCGCGGCAACTGGCCCGCCAGGATTTTGCCGCCATCGAAAAAGACAGCGACGGGCATTGCGAGTACGAGCGCCACTTCACGTTGCTCTCGGTGGTCGGCCCCATCATCAGCTATCAAGACGGCTACGTAACCTTCTGCGAAACGGCAGCGCATCCCGGCGGCGAGACCCGCTTCGTCGCCGTTGACCTGTCGAAGCCGGCGCGCGCGCAACGCGGCTCGGACGACACCATGTTGCCGGGTAATGCGGCGAAGCTGACAGACTATTTTCCGGCGACTGAAATCCACAAAGCCCTGATGGCCGACCCGCTCATCCAGAAGGCGCTCGCCGGCAAGCGCCCGCGGACGCTCCCGGAACTGCTTAAGCTCATCGGCGAAGCGTTTCCGACCGTCGCCGAGGATGAGAAGACATGCTTCACGCTTGAATCCGACTTGCTGACGCGCTTCGTCTTTCATCACGTCGAGGGCAATAAAGTCGCCGTGCGCCTGGGCCTGTCGGGCGCCGGCGTGTGCCGTAACAACCTGACGCAGGTCGGCCTCTTGCTGCCCATCCCGGCTTCGCTCCAGCAAGCGCTGGCGAACGCCGACGCCGGCAGTGAAGGCTTCTTGATGAACCGCAAAGTCGGTGCGGGCCGCCAGACGAACTTCGTGGCCGAAACCAAAAAGCGACCGTCGCGCCAGTAGCCGCAATCTCTGTTCGGTCCCATTTTTATTCGCCCGCTGCCCCAGGTCGGGCTGAAGTGGAGGATCAATGTTTACTCCGCGACCCATCGGCACGGTTCGCTCGGCCTACACGGAGACCGCGCAAATCCCTAAAGGCTGCGGTGCGCGGCATGACGCGGAGGGCGTGCTGGAACTGCTGCCCGAGTTTGAAGAGGGCCTGAAAGATATCGAAGGCTTCTCGCACCTGTTCGTCATCTGGGTTTTTGATCGCGCCACGGGCTATGAGCTGGTGGGCGCGCCGCCGACTGACCCGCGCCCGCACGGCGTCTTTGCGACCCGCTCACCGCGCCGGCCAAACCCGCTCGGCCTCACCGTCGTCGAGTTGCTGCGCCGCGAAGGGCGGCGGCTCTACGTTCACGGCTTGGACATGCTGGATGGGACGCCGATTCTCGACATCAAGCCGTACCTCTCTAGCATACCGGCAGAGCGCTTGCGGCGCGGCTGGCTGGCCGAAGCCGAAGCGCGCCAGGCGTCCGAGAAGAATCCCTGAGCCGATAGCCTGTACCTTTGTCCGCGTTGTCGTCACACCGCTTCAGTGTGATGACGCCCGCCGCTTACCGCTTGAGCCGCTCGGGTGGCTATGCTATTTTCCATGCGGCTCGCTCAACTGCCTGTTCATATCACGCTTGGCTTCATTCTCTGGAGGTTGTATGTCACGACGCTATCTCTTGCAACAGGCCGTCGCCTGCGCGGTTGTCATCTTATTTACAAGTCTGGCCTGGGGACAGGCGACCGGCTCGCTCGCCGGCACGGTCAAAGACCCTGCGGGCGCAGTCGTTGGCGGCGCGCAGGTGACCTTGCGCGATGCCGCTTCCGGCCAGTCGCGCAGCGTCGTGAGCGACGACACGGGGAGGTTCCGCATCGAGAACCTCGCGCCCGGACGGTACACAATCGGCGTCTCTCACAGCGGCTTCAAATTCGCCGAGGGCGAAGTCGAAATCAGCGCCGGTCGCACCGCGACGCTAGAGATCAAGCTTGAGATCGAAGCGCCGCACGCCGAGATCGGCGTCTCGGCCAAAGGCGCGGTCGCCGCCAACGCCGATCCGACCTATCGCCGTCTGCGCGACGGCAACGGCTTCGAGACTTACTCGGTAACTAACCTTACAATCACGCGCGACGTCGGCACGCTGACCTTGAAGAGCGGGCGCATCAGTTTCCTTGAGCCGGTCGCGGGCCGCGTCGTCAAAGCCATCTTCGTCGGCGACGGCGAATTCCTGCTCAAGCCGGCCATCGGCATCGAGCGCAATTACCTGCGCCTGCTCACCGACCGGGAAGAGGTGGCCGAAACTTTTGAAAAGCTCGTGCTCTGCTTCACGGACGACACCTACCAGGAGGTGAAGCGGCAAGCGCAGGCCGGCGAAGCCGATAAACGGACGGCGGATGTGCTTCACGACTTCAACCGCCGCATGCGCCACCGCCCTGAGCAGCCGCGCAGCCTGCTCGAATACCTGCTGGCTTACGAAGGCGAAAACCTCGACGCCGAAATCCTCGCCGATGTCTACAACCCGAAGCGCGCCGGCTTCTTTATGGCTTTCATCAACGGCAAGCGCTTCGACGACCTGCGCTACGTCGTCCGCCCGCGCGGCGCGCTGCCGCAGATTCTCTCGCCCGAAGAGGTGGCGCTCATCAACTACGAGCCGGGAGGCGACCGCGAAGGCATCCTCTACCTCGCGCACTTCGAGCCGGAGTACCGCGGCGGCAAGGCGAGTTCCGAAGAAGACAAGCGCATCATTGACGCCGAGCACTACCGCATCGAGACCGTCATCAATGGCGAAAAGCTGACGGCGACGGCAGATCTCACGTTCACGGCGCTCGGCGACGGCGACCGCCTGCTGAGCTTCGGGTTGCTGCCGAACCTGCGGGTGACGCGCGTCCACTTCGGC
Source organism: Blastocatellia bacterium (assembly GCA_035275065.1). NCBI lineage: Bacteria > Pseudomonadati > Acidobacteriota > Blastocatellia > Blastocatellia bacterium. Next base: position 95,074 of record DATENM010000090.1, on the reverse strand, counting down.
GACAGTGACATTGATTACGTTCAAGAGCCGCGCAAGGAAGACGGCTCGTTTTACGCGGTGCTGCCCGAAGCCCTGGTCAAAGGCAAGCAGTACAAGATCACCGTCGAGTACCAGGGCAACAAGGTCGTCGAAGACGAAGGCGGCGGCAACTTCGCCGTTGGCGCGCGCACCAGTTGGTATCCATCTGTAAACGCCTTCAACGACCGCGCCACCTTCGACCTGACTTTCAAGGTGCCGAAGCAGTACACGCTGGTCGGCGTCGGGCGCGAAGTGAAGACATGGCGCGAAGGCGATTACGCGGCCTCGCAGTGGGTGTCGGACGTGCCGCTGGCGGTCGCCGGCTTCAACTATGGCGACTTCAAAAAGAAAGCCATCATTGATGAGCCGACGAAATATGGCATCGAAGGCTACGCGACCTCTGAGCTGCCCTATTACTTGAAGCAGGCGGGCGAAGAGATCGGCGCGATGACGCCGGCGCGGCTGACGGACAAGGCCATCGTCGAGGCGCAGAACTCGATGCGCCTCTTTACACACTGGTTCGGCGAAGCGCCTTATGGCCGCATCGCCATCACGCAGCAGCCGCAGCCCAATTTTGGCCAGTCGTGGCCGACGCTCGTCTACTTGCCGATCATCTCTTTCTTCGACGCGACGCAGCGCTATATGCTGCTGCGGCGCATATCAGGGCGGCTGAACGAATTCCTCGACGAGGTGACGGCGCACGAGGTGTCGCACCAGTGGTGGGGCCACATCGTCGGCTGGGCGTCGTATCACGACCAGTGGCTGTCGGAAGGCTTCGCAGAGTTTTCGGCGGGCATCTACTTGCAGGCGACCGAGCAGAGTCCCGACAAGTACCTGAGGTACTGGCAGCACGCCCGCGAGCGCATACTTGAGAAGAACGCCTTCGGGCGGCGCGCCAACGATGCCGGGCCGGTCTGGCTGGGGTTGCGCCTGAACACCTTCAAGACGGAGGGCGCGTACTCCAACGTCGTCTACCCCAAAGGCGGCTACATCCTGCATATGCTGCGCACGATGATGTGGGACGTGAAGACGCACGACGACCGCTTCATCGCCATGATGCATGACTTCGTCAAGACCTACACGCACCGCAACGCTTCGAGCGAAGGCTTCAAGGCGGTCGTCGAAAGGCACATGACGCCGGGCATGGACGTAGATGGCAATCACCGCATGGACTGGTTCTTCAACGAGTGGGTTTATGGCACAGAGATTCCGCGCTACCGCTTTCAATACAGCCTGGTGCCCGAAGCCGATGGCAAGGTGCTGCTGAAAGGCACGCTGACGCAGTCAGAGGTGTCGGAGCGCTTCACGATGCTGGTGCCGGTCTTCCTCGACTTCGACGGCAAGCTGGTGCGCCTCGGGCTGGTGACGATCAACGGCAACTCGACGAAAGACTTTCAGGTGCGCTTGCCGCAGAAGCCGAAGCGCGTCCTCATCAACGCCTACCACGACGTGCTGGCGTCTGAATCCGTCAGCGAGCAGAAATGAGGCTTGAGCCTGAATCTGAGTTGCATGAAAAAGGGCGAGTTTATCGCCTTTGGTAACCCGCCTGAATGAGCCTGCAATAAAAAAGGGCGGCGACTATGCGAGTCGCCGCCCGTAGTTGCGTAAGGAAAAAACCTCAATATGTTTATTATTTAAATTACTTTCGCTGATAATGCAAGAGCTGTTTCGAAGAATTTTAAAATGAGCATAAATGGCAGGCGGTTACAACACGGTTTACAGGCTACAAAACGAAAAGCGCCGCAATGAGGAGCGCCTGGGTTGATGCTTCACCGCGGCACCGCGCCCGTGAAGAGGTAGGCGTAAGCCATCACGATCAACCCAACGATGGCCGCAAGCGCGACGGAGTGCCATAGCACGAAGCGAAAGATCAGCCCCTCGTTGCCGACCTGATTCGTCGCGGCGGTGGCGACGACGATGGATTGCGCGTCAACCATCTTGCCCATAACGCCGCCGGCGCTGTTGGCGGCGCACATCAACACAGGGTTTAATCCGAGCTGCTCGGCGGTGATGCGCTGCAAGCCGCCGAACAGCGCATTCGACGATGTATCGCTGCCCGTCAGCGCCACGCCGAGCCAGCCGAGAAACGTCCCGAAGAAGGGAAACAACCTGCCTGTGCGCGTGAATGCCAGGCCCATCACCGCGTCCATCCCCGAATAGCGCGTCACAAAGCCCAGCCCGAGCATGAAGGCAATCGCCAGCACCGCAAAGCGCATGCGGACGAGCGTGCCCCAGAAGACCTTTGCCAACTGAATCGGCGCGACGCCGAGCAAAAAGCCGGCGACCAGGGCGGCGAGAAAACAGCCTGTGCCGGTTGCCGCCAACCAGTTGAAATCGAACTTCGCGGCTTCGGGCTGCGGGCTGGCGACGACCGGCGCGGCGCGCGTGACCGCGCCGTGCAGCGCCGGCACTTCCCAGCCGCCGCGCTCTGCTGCCGGCGTCGTCCAGCGATTCATTGTGGACTTGATCACAGGCAATCCCCAGAGCAGCACGAAGAGTGTGAGGACGACGAAGGGCATCCATGCGCGCGCGATCTGCCGCGCCGAATAGACGCGCTCGGCGGGCCGCGCCTGGCTCGCGTCAGCCTGATTTTCTTCACCCTCGGCGCCGCGCCAGATGCGCTTCGGTTTCCAGAAGCGTAAGAAAACCGTCGTCGTCACCAGAGAGACAACGCCGCCGACGATGTCAACCAGATTGCTATCCACAAAATTCGACCAGACGAATTGCGTTGCGGCAAAGCTAATGCCGACGACTAGAATGGCGGGCAGCACTTCAAAGGTTTCGCGCCAGCCGACGATGGTGCGCACCAGCCAGAAGGGCACGATGAGGGCCGTGATCGGCAGGATGCGACCAAGCATGGCATTCAAGTCGGCTTCCGGCAAACCCGACACGGCGGCGAGCGTGTGGACAGGCGTGCCAATCGCGCCCCAGGCGACCGGCGCGGTGTTAGCGATCAGGTTCAATGCCGCCGCGTGAAATGGCTTGAAGCCGAGGCCGATCAGAAAAGCGCCGGCAATGGCCACAGGCGCGCCGAACCCTGCGGCGCCTTCGATGAGCGCGCCGAAGCAGAAGGCGACGAGCAGGGCTTGCAGGCGGCGGTCTTCGGTGATGCGAGCGACGGACGATTTCATAATCTCGAACTGCCCTGTGTAGACCGTCACGTCATAGAGAAAGACCGCCGCGACGACGATCCAGGCGATCTTCAAGATGCCGAAGGCCGCGCCAAATCCGAGGCTCGCCGCCGACAGCCGCCACGGCATCTGGAAGACCAGGCTGGCGCAGGCAATCGCCGTCAGCGCCCCGAAGAGCGCCGCCCAGTGCGGCTTGACGCGGAAGACCGCCAGCAATCCCAACAGCACGACGACGGGCAGCGTCGCCACCAGCGTCGATAGCCACCACGCGCCCATCGGGTCATACACCTGTGTCCAGTTCATCGGGTTTATCTCTTCGGCTAAAGAATTGATGAGGCCGCCAGATTACTACTCAACCGTGACGCCTGACAAGCCGGTCGTCGGTAAAGCGCTCGCGGGGCTCTTGTGATACAATGGCGCGCGTCAGGCGGCCTGAGCGGAAAGCCCACCTTCGGATAGGAGGCACGCATGAGCATACAGGGAAGCGCGACGATAGAGGGGACGCGGCGTTATGCATCGCGGCTCGCGGCGGTGACGGCGGCAGGCCATTTCCGCCAGCAGCAAGAGCTGTGTATGTCGTCTATCGGGCTGGGCACTTACCTGGGCCACTGGGATGAGCGCACCGACCGCATGTATCAGGAAGCCATCCGGCGTGCCGTTGAACTGGGCTGCAACGTCATTGACTCGTCGATCAACTACCGCTTCCAGCGCAGCGAGCGCGCCATTGGCGCGGCGCTCAAACAGCTATTCGAGAACAAGCGGGCGGCGCGTGACGAAGTGATCGTCGCGACCAAAGGCGGCTTCATCCCCTTTGACAACGAGCCGCCGCGCGATGCCCGCGCCTGGATCGTCGAAAACATCATTGCGACCGGCGCCGCGACGGCAGACGAGATCGTCGGCGGCAGCCATTGCATGGCCCCCGGTTATCTCGATCATCAACTGTCGCGCAGTCTTGAGAATCTCGATCTCGATTGCGTTGATATTTATTACATTCACAACCCGGAAACGCAGTTGCAGGGGCTGACGCGCGAGCAGTTCAATCAGCGCATTCGCGCCGCCTTCGCCTTTCTCGAAGAGGCCGCCGCCGGCGGGCGCATCCGCGTCTACGGCACGGCGACCTGGAACGGTTATCGCCAGCCGCCGACGGCGCGCGATTATCTATCGCTTGAAGAACTGGTCGGCATTGCCCACGAGCTTGCGGGTGACGAGCATCACTTCCGCGTCATTCAATTGCCATACAACCTGGCGATGCCGGAAGCCCTGACCGAGGGCAATCAAACGGTCGCCGGGGAACCGCTATCGCTGCTGATGGCGGCAGACCGTCTGGGAATGACGGTGATGTGCAGCGCGTCGATCTTGCAAGCGCGGCTGAGCGCCGGCTTGCCGGACTTCGTCGCCGCGACCCTGAAAGGGCTCAAAACCGACGCGCAACGCGCCATCCAATTCGTGCGCTCGACGCCGGGGGTAACGACAGCGCTCGTCGGCATGAGCCATCGCTCGCACGTCGAAGAAAACCTCGAAGTCGCGCGCGTCGAGCCGCCGCCGGTCGAACAGTTCTTCGAGATGTTTTCGAGCGGAGAATAAAGCAGTTATCATTTGCACTTTTTGAATTCGCGGCTGCGTATTGTAGAATGGGAGTAGCAGTTTTCAGGCGTACAGATTGGCGGCAAAGCCATGCAAGCGATCTATACCACGGCAATTGAAGATGAGCGGGCGCTCTTTTCGCCGCTGCCGCAATCGCCGTTCGCCGTGCGCCTGTGGCGGGCGCTCAAGGAGACCGGGCGCGAGTTTGCCGGCAGCCCCTTCAGCTTTCTCCGCCGCGCCTTTCTGCCTGAGCACATGAGGGACTGGCTGCCGAGGCGTTTGGGCAATGCCCTGGCTGCGGCGGTCGCACACCCGCTGGCCACGCTCGGCGGCCTCTGGCGGCGCGAGCGCATCCCTGTCGGCTTCATCTATCCGCACGTCGCGCGCAGTGCCAGCTTTGTCGTCAATGCGTCATCGCCGGTGGTGGCAAAGCTGCGCGCCTGGGATCGCTTCGTGCCGGTGCTTGTCGCTTCGGGCGCAGCCCACGGCGTCTTGATCGTCGTGCTGGTCTATCTGACCATCCTCAACATGCTGGCGCCGTTTACGAACGTGCAGATCGTCAACCGGCCATACCGCCCGTTCACGCCGGATCAGATCGCGCAGCTCTACGCCCGCAAGCCCATCGCGCAGCCGAAGCCTACCGATCAGGTCTTGTCGCTCGAAGAACTGCGCGAGCGCGAGCGCAAGCGGCTTGAAGAACGTGAGCGCCGGGCCGAAGAAGAAGCGCGGCTCAAGGCCGAGCGCGAAAAGGCGGAGCGCGAGAAGGCCGAGCGCGAGGCGAAGGAAGCTGAAGCGAAAGCTGCTGAAGCGAAAGCTAAGGCCGAGGCCGACGCCAAAGCCGCCAACGCCACCGGGCCAATGAAATTTGGCGAGATCAACGAAGCGGCCATCAAAGACCTGATCGCCAAAATGTTCGAGAGCTATAAGAATGGGGAGCTAGACGTCGGCAACTATGCGGTCAGGCTGAGCTTCAGGATTGACTGCGACGGCTCGATGCCGCGCTCAAGCATCCATTCCGCGCCCTGGGACAAAGCTTCTCCGAAGGATCCAAAAAAAGAAGAACTGGCTATGCGTATCCTCTGGCTGCTCGGCGAGTCGCACGCGCTCGGGCCGCTCTGCCAGTTCAGCTCTAATACCATCGACTTTGAAATGAACGAGCAGATCACGAGATTGAGCATCAGCGGCTTTGGCCCGACGCCCGAGTGGACCAGTGAGAAGGCCATGCAACTGAAGACGCTGTTTCTTGGCATCTCGTTGTTGAAAGGCAACAGCGATACCGGCCAGCTCGCAAAGCTCGTCAAGATTCACACCACCAGCAAACGGCTCGACCTCGACCTGACGGTTTCGCGCGAGCGCGCCAACGAGATGATGCGCGCCAGCCAACGCAGCACCCCGCAGTAATTCATCTTTTCCCTTTTCGTCTTTTCGTCCGTTCCTGTATAACAACACCCATCCCCTGAATCCTCATCCGTGGAGCGTGAAGATGGACGCCAAGCTCTGGACAGACTTGCTGCACCCGGACATCTCGATAGTCGAAAAGATTATTCGCCCGATCCTCGTCTACCTCTTCCTGATCGCCGGACTCAGGCTGGCGGGCAAGCGCGAGCTCGCCCAGCTCAACCCGTTCGACCTTGTGGTTTTGCTTACATTGTCGAACACCGTGCAGAACGCCATCATCGGCAATGACAATTCGGTGCTCGGCGGTTTGATCGGCGCGACGACGCTGCTGTTGGTCAACTATGTGGTCGTGCGCTTCTTCTACACGCACACGCGGCTCGACCGCATGATTGAAGGCGACGCCGACGTGCTGATTGAAAATGGCCAGATCAATGAAGCGCGCTGTAAGAAAGAACTGATCACCCGCGCCGAGCTTGAAGCCGCGGCGCGCCGGCAGGGCTTCACGTCGCTCGCTGATATTGAGCGCGCCGTGCTAGAGCCCGGCGGCACACTCACTTTCATCGGCAAACGACCGACGGCCGAAGCGACGCGCCACGACGAGTTGCTGGCCAAACTTGATGCTGTGCTGCGCGAGCTTGCCGAGCTGAAGAAAGCGACGCGGTGACACGGTGAGGGGAGAAAGCGACGCGGCGACGCGGCGAGGGAAAAACAGAGAGACTGACTGCTTGTCTTCCTTTCTCCGCGTCCCCGTGTCTCCGTGTCACCGCGTCTCCGCGTCACTCTGCCCGCGTCTCCGCGTCGCTTTTCCCCTGCCTGTTTCTGATGGTAACGCTTAATTTTCAACACTTACGGGGAGCGGGCGGTCGCAAGAAAATTGCAAGATTCGGTATAAGCCCTTAGGGTTTTAACGTTTACTCCTACCCGTTGGCTGGCGGCTGCGACCGGGCGCTTGCCTTACTCTTCCCCTCACATTTTGGCGTGGTATACTGGCCGCTCGTTTACGAAGCGCGCTGTTTAGAGCATTGAAGTAAAACTTGGCGAGCAAGATGGGTTCTTGGGTCGTTGGCTCCATACAGCGTAAATTGCTAACCAAATAAACAGGAGGCAAGAATGAATCACACCCCCAACAGGAGATTCACCAGCAGCCTCTCCTCAGGTTTATCGATTCTGGCGATTTTTGCATTCGGGTACTCCATAAACGGCCACGCCCAATCGGTGCGTACCGGAGATCATCCCACCATTACGAAATCAACCGAAGAAAAATCCCTCGACATCCCCGGCACCTTCAAAGACCTGCCCGCCGCCAAAGATGCGGTCACCTCGAAGCGCACGGTCATCATCGCTCGCCCCACCGCGCGCCGATCTGTCAATGTAGCGCCGCTCGCGATTGACGAGAGCAAAGGCGTCACCTCGCGTTCGCCGATTCGCGGCGATGTGAGGCACACAATGAGAAGCGCCGCGCCCGTCGGCATCCACAGCGATGCCGCTGATGTGGCAGAAGCTACAGACGCAGAGTTCGAGGATTTTCACGCCACCGCCTATTGCCTGCAAGGGCGCACGGCTTCCGGCGAGTTTGTCCAGCAAGGCTTCATCGCGGCTGACCCGCGTGTGCTGCCGCTGGGCACGGTCGTTCACATTCGTGCGGGGAGATACACAGGAACCTACACGGTCAAAGACACCGGCGAGCGCATTAAAGGGCGCCGGGTTGACGTGTACGTGCCGAGCTATAGAGAAGCCAAGGCGTTCGGTCGGCGCCCGGTGAAGATTAAAGTCATCGGTCGCGCGGGACGCAAGGCTGGTGCGGCAGGCAAGGCTGGCCTGCTCGCCGATACGCAATAGACTGCCGCTCGTCTTTGAGTGGTGAAGGCCAAACAAGCGAAAGCCCGCAACCGCACCGACCGCGGTCGCGGGCTTTCGCTTTTACCCTCCTTGCAAAAGAAGGCCCCATGCATTCATGCCGGGGATGAATTTCGCAGCCCTGAGCGGGTCAATCCCCGCGATAGGGCTGATTGATTTGTTAGGCATCTTTCAAAACTTCTCAGTTGATAATTACTCGCCCTTCTTGTATCTTACGTTATCGTAAGAAAACGTAAGATAAAAAGGAGGTGTGGGAAATGAGAACCAAAACCATAGACCAAGTCTTGAAGGTAATCCATGTCGCAAAGGAGCGATACAAGCTTGGACACGGAATTGACGACGCTTATGGATATGCCGTCAATCACGTTGCTAGGGAATACAATCGGACATACCAGACAATTGGCGACGGTTGTAGTAGACGCTTAGGCTTAGATGATGTAAGTGAATTCAGGAGGATGCTTAAGAGCGCATTTGATGGAAATGATGGCAACCTGCGAAGGCTGCTTAAGAGTAAGACTACTCCTGAGCATAGTAGCAAGATAGACGAGTCATTTTCTCTGTTACAGAGCGGAGCGAATGGAAGATCAAGACTCCCCGATGTGCATATCACTTACACTATACAATTACCAAAAGCAGACTCGGATGTCTTGAAGGCTTTAGCTCAACTTCAAAACAGGCAGCCAGACGAACTACTCGCCGAAGTGGCTGCACAGGCTGTGAAGGAAAAAATGAAACGGGCTGTAAACGAGTTATAAGCGTATAGGCGATAAACAATCTTAGTCGTCCTGGATAGATCAACCTTCACCGCGCGACGCCTAACAATGCGTTCCAGCGGAGGCCACGAAGCGCAGTTCTCATCGAATTAATTAAACTCGCCGGCGGCATCCCGAAAGACGTGGAAGAATCCTTTTGAGCCGCCCCGATTTGATTGAGGCGGTCAGGAAATTAGCGAAACAGTGAAGGCGTACAAGTTCAAAATCAAAAAGCCCTCGAAACGGATTGTTCAAGCATTTGAGCAAACGCTTGATTTGTGTCGTGAACTCTATAATGCCGCGCTTCAAGAAAGACGTGACGCCTACAAGGTGCAACACAAGAGTATTGGTCTTATTGAGCAATGCAAGGAACTCACGGAGATTCGCGGTTTTCGACCTGATGTTGCCGGGCTGCACTCACAAGTAGCGCAAGACGTTTTGAAGCGTATAGACAAAGCCTTCAAAGCCTTCTTTTTGCGAGTCAAGAAAAACGAGAAGGCGGGCTATCCAAGATTCAAAGGGAAGCATCGCTATAATTCGTTCACCTATCCGCAGTCTGGCTTTCGATTGGACGGCGACAAGCTCACGCTCTCGCGCATAGGCTCAATGAGACTGAGGCTGTCGCGGGAGGTTGAAGGCAAAATCAAGACCTGTACTATCAAGCGGCAAGTGGACGGTTGGTTTGTCATCTTTGCAGTCGAAGAAAGCTACTTGCCTTATATTCCGAAAAGGGGCGACAGCGTAGGCATTGATGTTGGCATTGAAAACTTCGCCACACTCTCTACGGGCGAAGTCATTGAGAATCCAAAATATCTGCGTCAGGCTGAAGGTGAATTGAAAATCGCACAGCGCAAGGTGAGCAAGAAGAAACTGCGCGGCTCGAATCGTCACCAAGCCGCTCGCATCCTTGCGCGAAAGCATCAGAGAGTTGCGAATCAGCGCAGAGACTTCTTTCACAAACTAAGCAATCAACTCATTCGAGAGTTTGATGAGATTGCCGTTGAAGATTTGAACATCAAAGGGATGGTGAAGAACCACCACCTTGCTAAAAGCATCAGTGATGCGGCATGGAACACTTTTCTTCAAATACTCATTGCCAAAGCTGAGAATGCTGGACGGCGAGTATGGAAAGTGGCCGCCGCGTTCACTTCGCAGGATTGCTCTCGATGTGGCGAGCGGGTCAAGAAATCGCTCGCCATCCGTGAGCATCGCTGTATTGGTTGTGGCCTTGTGCTCCATCGTGACCATAACGCTGCGATCAATATTCTGGCTCGGACTGCGCCATTTGCGAGGGTGAAGGCTGCTTCACCCGACGACCAAAAAATCCGCTTCCTTTAAGGAGCGGAGGGTCAATTTTGAATCAAGGCGGTGTCGAGAGACGCCAGGCGGTCTGTGGCCACAGAGAAGTAGCGGGCCAGCGCCTCGCGGTAGGCGTTCATTTTTTGCAGCGTCGCCTTTGAAGCCGTCGCGCCCGGCTCGACGAGCAGGATGAAGGCGATGCGGAAAGTTTTCGGGGCGCTCGCCGCATCGGGCAGGCGCGGCCCTTCGCGAGAGATGATCTGCTCGACGCGCGCCGTGTGCTTGATGGCGTTGACCGTGTAGCCGCTGATCGGTGACTTCTGGCGCAATAGCTCGTGCAGTTGCGCGTCGGTTTCCAGATAGGTGAATGGCGGCACCTCCGCTGCCGGACGCAATCCCATCAAGTACTGCTCAAGGCGCGAGAAGTAATTAACCGCCGTCTCACTGGTCGTAAACAGACTGCCGCCGCCTTCGCGCCAGCTGTTGCCCTCCATCAGCGCCGAGAAGCTGCCATCGCTAGTCGTGCGGGTGTCGAGGAAGAAGCTCCAGTGCGAGTCGTCGCGACCGAGCAGCAGGTTTTCATCATCGCCGCTCGACCGGACATAAGCCAGCCATCGGTGGCCCAGCTCATGACAGACGATGCTGATGGCCGAGTTCAGCCCGGCGGTATTGGCTTGCGGATCACCCGGCCAATCGTTCTGGTTGCCCATCGTGATGACGGTCGCCAGCCGCGCCGCGCTGCCATAGAGCGCCCCGCGATCAAAAATCTTCAAGCCGATGCCGCTGATGTCATTGCGCACGTTGAACGAGTGTGCGACGCCGAGCCCATTGTCATAGGCGAAGTCGGCCCAGATAAACGCCATGTCTACATCGTCAGTGTGTGTGCGATAAAACGCCCGCGTCAGCGCCGGCAAGTCCAATTGGCGCTGCTTGGAAAAGAGCTGAAACATCGGCCCGCTGATCACCGCGTCGGGCGGATCAGAGTAAACCAGCGGCTGCGCCTCTTGCTCGGTATTGCCCGGCGACAGGCCAACCAGCGACGTGCGCGCTTTCACTTTTTTGTAGATGAAGGCGATGCGCCCATCATCATAGAGCGCCGCTTGAAACGTGCTCAGGCCGCCATAGGACAATTCGGGCACGGCGTTCCAGGTAATGACGTGGCGGCCTTCGAGGCGATTGTAATAAATCTCACCGCCGCCGCTGGTGTCGAGGTTCGCCCAGAGCGGCGCAATGCGCGGCGCGTTCGCCGCGAGCGTAGCGACAGAGGGGCGAGCGCTGTTGTCGCCATGAGCGAAGGTGATGTAGCCGTTCGTGCCGACGTACAGCGTGTCATAGGTGACGCCATAGAAGGTGAACGGCGCACCAGTAATCGGGATGTCGCGATAGCCGCTAATGCCTGTGCTGAGCTGACCGTCGATGCCGAAGAAGCTGCTCACCTGCGTGCCGACATCGTTAGTGAAACGCACATTGGCCGGCGTCGGGCGATAGCCATTGGCGTCGGGCGTGAACATGACGGCGCGCTTGGCCAGGTCGAAGGCAGAGGGCGGCATGATGATCGAGCCGTCGTCTTCGATAAGCGCAAGGTCGCCTTGATCTTGATTGAGCGCGGTGAGGGGGCGTGCGCGGCGCGCGGCGAGTCGGTCGGGCGAGCGCAGCGCGTGCATCTGGTGGCGGGCGATGGCTTCTTCCGCGCCGCGCGCCTCGTAGCCGCAGTCGAAATGCGGCAGCGTGTTTACCGTCAGCCGGACACGCGCTTCATCCTGACTGGCCGCCGGCTTGATGCCGGCACGGGTGCTGGCGAAAGATAACGCCACGATGAATGCCGCGAGCAGAACGGCGATCCAGACGAATTGTGAGCGGCTTCGAGCGCCTTGCTTGAATGCGCGAGCCGCTTTCGATGAAGCGTCCATACCTTTGACCGTAAAGCAACTGTGGGCTTGCTCCCGGCATTATAAGAGACCTGTCCGAAAGATGCCAACCGGCTCAGTGCCGCCACTCGTCAATCAACGAAGCGACCAGCGCCGTCCAGCCGGTCTGGTGGCTCGCACCGATGCCCGCGCCGTTGTCGCCGTGAAAGTACTCGTAGAACAACACGTAGTCGCGCCAGTGCGGATCTTCCTGAAATTTCTTCGAGCCGCCGTAGACCGGGCGGCGGCCCGTTTCGTCGCGCGTGAAAATCTTGATCATGCGATTGGCCGCCATCTCGGCCATCTGCCACAGCGTCACTTCGCTATCATCGGCCAGCCGCATCTTGAAGCTCGATCCATACGCCTTGCCGAGCTTCCTCAGTGACTCGATCAGCAGGAAGGTCGTCGGGAACCAGAGCGGGCCGCGCCAGTTCGAGTTGCCGCCTTTGATCTTGTTGTCGGATTCTGCCGGCTCATAGCGCACCTCGCTGCTGCCGAAAACGTAGGGGTGCTGCTCGTGATACTTCGATAAGCTGCGAATGCCGTAGTCTGACAGAAACTCGTCAGCGTTAAAGACGCGCCATAGAATGCTCGCCATCTGCTCCTGGTCAACGATGGCCAGCACGTAGACTTTCATGCCGTCATGCTCAATCTCATGGACGCAGTTGCTCACGATGTCCTGGCGGTTGCGCACGAACCATTCGAGGTTGCCTTTGAAATCTTCGAAAGTCGTGATCCAGTCGGTCTCCAGCCGCTCGACGGCGTAGAGCGGGATGATGCCGACCAGCGAGCGCACGCGGAACTTGTGGAACTCGCCGTTCGGGTAGCGCAGCACGTCATAGAAAAACTGTTCGCGCTCGTCCCACAGGCTGTAATCGCGCCCGCCGCGCCGCTTCATCGCCGCGCCGACATAGACGTAATGCTCGAAGAATTTCGTCGCCAGCCCTTCGTAAACCGGGTTGGTTTTCGCCAGCTCGACGGCGATGCGCATCAGGTTCAGACAGAACATGCCCATCCAGCCGGTCGCGTCCGACTGCTCCAGCACGACGCCCTGCTGGAGCTTCTCGCTGCGGTCAATCACCGTGATGTTGTCTAAGCCGAGAAAGCCGCCTTCGAAGATGTTATTGCCCTCGCGGTCTACTTTGTTCACCCACCAGGCGAAGTTGATCAGCATCTTGTGAAAACATTTTTCGAGCCAGGCGCGGTCGGCCACCCCGCTGCGAATGCGATCCATGTTGTAGACGCGCCAGCAAGCCCACGCATGCACCGGCGGGTTCAGGTCGGCGAACTCCCACTCGTAGGCCGGTATCTGGCCGCTGGGGTGCTGGAACTGCTCGAACAGCATCAGCCAGAGATTCTCTTTGGCGAATTCGGGATCAACCAGCGCCAGCGGCACGCACTGAAAAGCTAAATCCCAGGCGGCGAACCACGGGTACTCCCACTTGTCAGGCATCGTCAGCACGCGCAGCGAATTCAGGTGCAGCCAGTGCTGGTTGCGTATGTTCCAGCGCGATTCCGGCGGCGGGTCGGCGGGGTTATCGCCGTCCAGCCATTTGTGAACGTCGAAGATGTAACTCTGCTTCGTCCACAAGAGGCCGGCGAACGCCTGCCGCTGCACGCGGCGCTCGTCTTCGCTGGCTTTGGGCGGATGAATGTGATCGTAAAACTCGTCGGCCTCGCGGCGGCGCTCTACAAAGACCGCGTCGAAGTCGGCAAATGGCGAGAGGTTTGTCAGGCTCAGGCTGCCGGTGACCTTGTGGCCTTCGGGCACATGGCCCGCACCATACTGGTCAGGCGTCAGGCGCAGACGCATCACCAAGGAGCCGCCCGCCGGCACCTCGGCTTTGTAATGAAAGCAACTCTTGGTGCCGCGCCGCTCGGGATTGACGACCGGCTCGCCGCCGATGATGTGGCGGTGGAAGGCGTCTTTGAAATAGTCGAAGCGCGACGTGTTGCGCGGCTGCCGGTCAATCGCCGGGTTGGTCTCGTTGTTCGTAAACAGCGGCTCGGCATCGGTGTCGCAGTAGAGATAGCGCGCGCCGATGTGGTACTTGAAGGGGATCGTCTTGAGCATCTCGGCGGGCGTGTGATCGGCGACGATACTGGTGAACCCTTCGCCCCGCGGGCCGGGAGTAATCTCAGGCGGCGGGCCGGGCGGCTCGGTCCAGCTCCAGGTGTTGCGGAACCACAGGTGCGGCAGCAGGTGCAGCGGCGCCGCTTCCGGGCCGCGGTTGAACGCCGTGATGCGAATCAGTATGTCTTCAGCCGACGCCTTGGCATATTCGACGAAGACATCGAAGTAGCGGTCATCGTCGAATATCCCCGTGTCCATCAACTCGTACTCGAAGCCGCGCCCCTCTCGCCGCTGGTTCTCGGAAATCAACTGATTGTAAGGGAACTCACGTTGCGGATATTTGTAGAGGTACTTCATGTACGAGTGCGTCGGAGTCGAGTCGAGGTAGAAATAGTATTCCTTGACGTCCTCGCCGTGATTGCCTTCCGAGGGGACAAGCCCAAAGGCGCGCTCTTTCAATATCGGGTCGCGCTCGTTCCACAGCGCCAGCCCGAAGACCAGCAACTGATAGCGGTCCGAGATGCCTGCCAGCCCGTCTTCGCCCCAGCGGTAAGCTTTGGCGCGCGCCATGTCGTGCGGCAGGTGACGCCAGGCGTTGCCGTCGTCGCTGTAGTCTTCGCGCACAGTGCCCCAGGCGCGCTCGCTGACATAAGGCCCCCAGCGCCGCCACGGCGGCACGCCTTCGCCGGTTTCTTTGAGCCTTGCATGTTCTTGAGTCGGAGGAGGTATCGCGTCCGGTTGCTTTTTCATAGCCTTTGTTGTGAGCCGAAGAGATTAACCAACGACGATTATTCGCGCCGTACTATATGCGAGCAAAGGCGTGCGCCGCAAGGCTAAAGGCGACGCGGTGATGAAGAAAGCGGCATGGATCAGCCATCTTCAAGGCTGTTGCGGGCTCGGCTGCGGGTTTGCCGGCTGCGGGTTTGCCGGCTGGCTTTCGGCAGGTGGTTGCGCCGCCGGCTGGCTTTCGGCAGGCGTCTGGCTTGCCGGTTCGCTTGCTGCCGGCTCGCTGGCGGGGGGCGGCGTGCTGGGCGGCGCCACCGTTCGCACGTAATAGCGGTAGACGAAGTAGACGGTTGCGGCGATCAGCAGCAGCGCGCCGATGGCCATGAGGATAATCGCCGTGTAGCTCTTCTTCTGGTAATGAACCTGACCGGCCTGAACAAACTCCGGCGAAAGGTAGGGCGACGGCTCGTCTGTGGCCAGGGCCGTCGCGGCTGCCGGTTGCGCCGCCGGCTGCATATACCCGTCATCGGCGGGCGGCGGTTCTTCGCTGCCAACAGGGATGCGCAGCACGGCGGTCTTGCCGGGATCAGGCGGCACGTTGTAATTGTTGGTGGCGCCGGCGAAAAAGTCTTCGTGCGCGCCCGTCAGGCTGCCGGTGATCGTCTGCGATTCGCTTGCCGACTGCAAGCCTTCGCCGTCGAAGCGCGCCAGCACCACCGTGATATTGTCCTCGCCGCCGCGCTCGTTGGCGACATTGATCAAGGCGCGGCAGGCACCCTTCAGATCGCCGGCCTGCTCGACCGCCTGCTTCATCTCATCCGGCCCCAGCTTGTTCGACAATCCGTCGCTGCACAGCAGCAGGCAGTCGTTGCGAAACAGGCGGATGGTGGTCATCGCGACCTTGACGTTCGGCTGCGTGCCGAGCGCCTGCATGATGACGTTTTGCGGAACCGACGCCGCCTGTTCGGGCTGGATGGCGCCGGCGTCAATCAACATCTGCACGAACGACTGGTCCTTGGTCAGCTGTTTGATCTGCTGGCCGCGAATCAGATAAGCGCGCGAATCGCCCACCTGGGCAATGTAGGCCAGGCCGCTCTGCACGATGGTGGCGGTAACGGTCGCGCCCATGCCGCTCAGCTCCGGGTTGGACTGCGCCTCGTTCCAGATGCGCTCGTTGGCGCTCTCGGTGGCGATGCGCAACCGCACCACGGTGTCCATGTCGGGCGGGCATTCCATCAGCGCTTCGCGGATGGTAGTGACCGCCAGCTCGCTTGCGACCTCGCCCGCCGCCGCGCCGCCCATGCCGTCAGAGACGATCATCAGGCTGCCGCGCTCGCCCATCGGGTGGGTGCTCATTTCCGGCCCCAACCCAATTGCGCCAGTCGTCAAATCGGCCACCAGGAAGGCATCCTCGTTGCCGCTGCGATGCATGCCAATGTCTGTGCCGGCGTAGACGGAGACTTGAATCTTGCTCATCATTTTTTCGCGAGTCAGGAGTCAGAGATTAGATGTCAGAGATCAGAGATCAGAGGTCAGAATTGAAGTGGAGGCGCGATAAGCGTACTCGCTGCCGCCGACTTCCTTTTCCATTCTGACTTCTTACTTCTGACTTCTGACCTCTGACTCCTGACTCCTGACTTCTTCTGCCTAGAGTTCAAATCGGAAAAGCTGTTTACCGATCAAGACCATGTCGCCGGGCTTCAACTCGACTTCGCCCTTGATCTTGATGAAGGTGCCGTTGCGGCTGCCGGCGTCCGTCAGCACGTAGGTCGCGCCGCGCCGCTCGATGCGCGCATGGCGGCCCGACATAAAGCCGTCGTGCGGAAACGTGATGTCGCCCTGGCTGCGCCCGACGATGGTGTCGTCGGAGAGGTCAAACACTTCGCCCTGCTGGCCGCCCTCCATGACCAGGTGCAAGCGGCCTCTGGGGGCCGCCAGCGGCGACGCCATGACGATGGTGCGAGCGACCGTAAGCACGTTGCCGCAATTGGCGCAGAACGAATTGCCGGGGCTGTTTGAATAATTACATTTTGGACAAGTGATAGCGCCCGGCTGCGGCGAAGCCATCGGCTGCACGGTTGGGTTAGACGGCACGACAGTCGGCGCGATGGATGACGCCCCGCTCGATGGCGGCTGCGGCGGCGTTGGCGCAGCGGGCGGCGGTTGCGGCGGTGCCTGCTGCTGTGCCGCGGGCTGCTCGGTCGCGCTGATCGGCTCGACTACGGTTGACATGTCCTTGTGAAAGTCCGCCGGCATCACGGGCCGCGGCTCGGCGACCGTCCGCAGGTTAGGCGGCGGTTGCGGCGGTTGTTGCTGCTGCTGTGGTTGCGGCGGGCTGATCGGCTCAGTGATCGGGCGGTTGGCAACAACGGTTTGCAAGTTATTCCGCTCCGGCGGCGGCATCTCGGTCGGCACCGTCTTAAAGGTTTGCGGCGCTTCGGCTGACGGCGGTGGCGGCGCCGGCAACCGCTGGCCGCATTGCTGGCAAAACGACCAGCCGGCTTCATTCAGCGTGTGACAATTCGGGCATTCGATCTCCGGCGGCGGGGCGGCGCTGGCGTTGAGGCGCTCTTGATCGCCGGCAATGACGGTCGCCGGAAATCCGCCACCCTGGCCCTGTTGCGGGTTGGCGTATTGCGGCACTTCGGGCATGGACGCAGCGCACATTCGGCAGACGCTCGAACCGGGCTTGTTGCTGGCCCCGCAATTCGGACAGATGATCATATTCGATAAGCTCCCTTTCCGATGTCGCCCTGATTATACGCAAAGGCAATGGTTGGATAAAGCCGCAAAATACCTTGTGTCGCCTGGACTTCTGCCCCGCGCTGCTTCGCAGAGCAAAAAAAATTCCCCGAAGCCGGCTTTTTAAGTATTAGCCCTGCCGGTGGTTATGGATCAGCGTGGCCGTTCCTGCGGCAAGTCCTGGGCGCAGCGGAAGCCGATGTATGACGGCTTGGCCAGGTCGTAGACCAGTTGCCGGTTGACGGTCAATAGCTCATCCTTCGAGTTGTTGCAAGCCCCACCGCGCGCGATGTGCGCGTTCGGGTCGGGCAACCCGACCCCTTTCTTATAGGGCACAAAAGCTTCTTCGACCCACTCGGCGACGTTGCCCAGCAAATCTTCAGCGCCGCACCAGCTCGCACCGGCCTGGCCATAGGAGCCCGCAGGCACCGGCTTGCCTTTGCCCGATTCCCGCAGGTTGGCGCGGTTGGCTGACCAGCCGCCTTCCCACACAGCGACGCGGTTCTCCTGACCGCGCGCCGCGTATTCCCATTCGGATTCGTGCGGCAGCCGTTTGCCGACCGACTGCGCGTACTCGTGCGCGTCCTGCCAGCTAATGTTGTAGACCGGCAGGCTGGCTTCGCCCGGCGGATACATGCCGTTGTGCCAGTGTGGCGGCGGCTTGTGGCCGGCCTTGACGAATTCGTAGTACTGCTTGTTGGTCACTTCGGTCTGGTCGAGAAAGAAAGCATCCACATGGAGGGGACCGATCTCGGGCCGGGAATTGGGATAACTGTTCGGGTCGTTGCTGCCCATCTTGAATTCGCCGCCTTCGACATAGACCATGCCCGGCGGCGGCACGGGCCTGGCCGGCTTAGCCTTTTCAGGCGGCTTGTGACCGGAAGCGATTTTGATGATGATGATGCCGGCGATTACCGCGACGATACAGGCCGCTCCCAGGATCACCGCCTGCCGGTTCTTTTCAGCGAGCGTCGCCAGATGCGTCCATGTCATGCGCCCGATGGCGAAGTTGCCGGTATCGGGTGGCGGCGTCGGGGCGATACCCTGCATGCCGCCGACGACCGTCTGCCCGAACAGTCGCGCATGAGGCTCTGCCGTCGGCACCGGCGCTTTGATCGTGGTGGCTGGCGGCATCGAATGGTCCGCGGGCGGCGGCCAGGCTTGCGCCGCCGGCGCGACGCCCGGCGGTTGCGACGGCAGCGAGTGGTCAATATCCGGGCGGCTGCTGAATTCGACCGGCGTTGACGGCGTGTTCAGACGGTAGGGCGAGGAAATGTCATTCGGGAACGGCGTCTGCGGCGTGTTGACGCCCATCGCCCGCGGCTTGAGGCCGGCATTGTACAACGCCAATTCCAATTCCTGAGCTAACTGCGCGGCGGACTGCTGGCGGGCATCCGGCGATTTGCTCAGGGCGCGCAAGACCACGCCCTGGACTTCGATGGGAATCTCGGCGCGCAGTTCCCTGAGCGGCTGCGGCGGCTCGGAATTATGCTTATTGATGACATTCCACGGCGACGGGCCGCGAAACGGCACCAGCCCCGTGAGCATCTCGTAAAGGATCACGCCCAGACTGTAGATGTCCGAGCGCGCATCCAGCTCTTCTTCGCTGCGGCACTGTTCGGGCGACATATAATAAGGCGTGCCGACGAGCATGCCCTGTAAGGTCAATTTGTTGGTGTCGGTCGAGGTCTTCAGCTTGGCGATGCCGAAGTCAAAGACCTTCACCTGTTCGCCGCCCTCGCGGGTCTTCAATATCCAGATGTTATCCGGCTTCAGGTCGCGATGTACCAGGCCGTTGGCGTGCGCCACGTGCAGCGCCGCGCAGGTCTGGTAAGCGATCACAAACGCCTCTTCGCAACTCAGGTACTTCTGTTTTTGCAGGCGGTCGCGCAGGTCTACGCCCTCAAGCAGTTCCATCACCAGGTAGGCGGTGCCGCTGTCGCGGGTGACGCCGAAATCGGTGATGGCGACGGCGTTCGGGTGGCGAATGCGGGCGGCGGCGCGCGCCTCTTTGCGAAAGCGGGCGAGCGCCATCTGGTCCGACGACAGGTGCGGGTGGAGGATTTTGACGGCGAAAATCTGGTCAATGTGGATGTGGGTGGCGCGGTAGACTTTGCCCATGCCGCCTTCGCCGATGCGCTCGTCGAGGCGGTATTTGCCGTCAAGCACGGTGCCGAGCAAGGGGTCTTGCTCGACCTTCGGCACCAGCGCCTGACCATCGTATGGGCAGAAGAAGAGATGGTCTTTAGTTTCCCGCTTACAAGTAGGGCACTGCTTCATCGCTTTTCTCCTTGAAAGCGCCTTGCAACTTGAGACCAACGGTGACCGGCGGTGGGCCGCCCCAATCGATGATGAGCCGAACGCAGATTTGTTGCGCCGACGCTTGAGCGATCCCGTCAGGTCGGCGGCGTCTGGGATGGCCGCGTGCAGGAAAATATACCAAAACGGCGGCGAGCGCAACCGTATAGAAGAAGGGGCGGCGATGCAATTATCGCGTCTTCAGCCAGCAGCGCAGCATCTCGGCAACGCTCCATGCCTGGGCGACACAGCCGCGCGGCGTGAACGGCGCTTCGGCGTCGAAGATTTCGCTGATCGAGCCGATGCAGGCTTCGCTCAAATGCGGCACCAGCCCTTCGAGAAACCGCCGCGCCCCCTGCCGGTCATCCGGGTGGAGCTTTAACCAGGCGTCAACGAACGGCCCGATCAGCCATGCCCAGACCGTTCCCTGATGATAAGCGGCGTCGCGCGAGCGCAGGTCGCCATCGTAACGCGGTTTGTAATCTTTCTCACCCGGAGCCAGCGAGCGCAAGCCGACCGGCGTGAGCAGCCGCTCGCGCACCGTCTCGACGACCGGCTGCCAGCGCCTGCGGTCCAGCACCGGTTGTTCCAGCGAGATAGCGAAAATCTGGTTCGGGCGACAGGCCGTGTCATTGCCCTGCTCGCCGTCTATGACGTCGAAGAGATAACCGCCCGACTCGTACCAGAAGCGGCGGTTGAACGCATCGTATGCGCGCTCCGCAAGACCGGCAATGCGCTGCGCCTCGTCTTCCTTCTGCTCGTCGCGCAGCCAGCCTTCAAGCAGGCGCAGGGCGTTATACCACAGCGCGTTGATCTCGACCGCTTTGCCGCGCCGCGGCGTCACCACCCAGCCGTCCACCTTGGCGTCCATCCATGTCAACTGATAGCCTTCGGCCCCTTGCACGAGCAGCCCGTCGGCGTCGTCTACGTGGATGTTGAAGTGCGTGCCGCGCAGGTGATGCTCGACGATGTCGAGCAGTTGCGGCAGCACGGTTCTGAGCGTCACGCGATCCGCAGTCGCCTCGACGTAGCGGTGCACCGCCTGAAAAAACCACAGCGTCGCATCCGCCGTGTGATAGAGGCCGGCGGTCTGCCCTTCAGGGAACATATTCGGGATCAGGCCGTCGCGAATATAATGCGCGAAGGTCCGCAGGATGTAACGCGCCTGGATCGTCCGCCGAGTCGCCAGCGTCAAGCCTTCGAGGCTGATCATGGTGTCGCGGCCCCAGTCTGTGAACCAGTGATAGCCGGCAATCACCGTGCGCATCTCGTCACCGGCGGCATGGGCGCGCGCTTGATCTTCGACGCGACCGGCGGGCGTGATGATGAACTGGTCAGCGGCCAGCACCAGCTCGGCAGCGGTCTCGTCAATCTCGCCGTCGCCGCCGAGCATCACCAGCCGCCGCCGCCGCTCGTGTTCGAGCACGGCGGCTTCCGCGGGCTTGAGCGAGCGAATGATCTCCCAGCTTTCGGTCGAAGCGATCAAAGTCGCCGAATGGCCGCGCGTCAACTGGACGCGAAAATATCCGGGGCTCCACAGATCGCCTTTGTAATCATAACCACGGGCGCGCTCGATTTCGTAGGTCAGGTCGCGCATCCACTCGCGGTCGAAGGTGAAGGCGGCGCGGCGGTCGTGGATCATCAAGCGCAAAGGCGGCAGGTGTTTTTCGTGAGCGCATAACTCATACAGGTCTTCGATGACGCTCAACTCGTAAGGATAACCCTGAGCTTCGCCGAGCTTACCTTCGTGCGGGCGAATCTGCACCGCCGGGCGCAACTCCAGGCAGACCTGGCTTTCGCCTGCGAGCATCGCATAAGTCACCATCGCGGTGTTCTGGCCGTAGACCAGCAGGACGCGCTTTTCGATGACCGTGCCATCGATCTCGTAGCGCCATACCGGCAGTCCCCACTCCATGCGGAACTCCGCCAGATAGAGCGCGCCGTTCATCTGCATGCCGGTGTCGGCGCGCTCCTGCGCCCCGAGCAGCACCTCACGGCCATCGGCTAAGACGAGGCGCTCGATACAATCGTTGAGCATCATCATGCGCCCGTAAGGCGACGGCAGCGCCGCAATCAGCAGCCCGTGAAAGCGGCGCGTCAGCGCCCCCGACACCGTGCCCGAGGCGTAGCCGCCCAGCCCATTCGTGACCAGCCATTCGCGCGTCGGGTTAAAGTCTTCGGAATCGCTATGCCGCGCCGGCCATTTGATAATCCGCTTAGGCTCGTTCATGTTCTCTCCCCTGTTTACGCCCTCAATCTTCTTTCTGCCGCCACTCCTTCATGATTCTGAGCGAAGCGGTATCGCCGATGACGTAACGCGACTCGGACGACCGGGCGTCGGGAACCGGCGTGAGCGCCACCGCCGCGTGGCCCGGCAACCGCCAGCTCTCTTTCTCAGTGTCGACAGGCGGCATCCCTGAGCCGCCATAGCGCGGGTCTTCGCTCGACCATAGCGTCACCCAGCGCTGGCCCGCGGGCGGCGCCAGCAACGGCTCCGGCGCGGGATTTAAATGCAGATCGATGCCGAAGTTGATTACCAGCAATCGGTCGTCGCCGCCGTCGCCGAAGTAGCGCAGCACGAAGGCTTCGTCGGCAAGCACCGCGCCATCAACGCCGCGCGGCGTTTGCGCGCTGAAACGTTTGTCGGCGCGCCGCAGCCTGAGCAGGTCCTGGTGCATCTGGTAAACCGGCTGGTGGCGCTGGCGCTCGGTGAAATCGAGCTTGCACCTCTCGAAGGTCTCGACCGCCGCCGGATCGGTCAGCCTCGCCTGCGTTTCAGGCGTTGCGTAGCTGCGGAATTGCTCAAGGAATTCACCACGCCCCCGGCGCACCTTCTCGGCCAGCTCCGGCTGGTGGTCAGCAAAGTAAAGAAACGGCGCGGAGGCCGCGAACTCCTGTCCCATAAACAGCATCGGCGTGCCCGGCGCCAGCAGCATGAGCGCCGTCATGGCGCGATAGCGACCGGGGCTGGTCAATTGATGGGCGCGCGCTCCGGTCGCCGTGTTCGCCACCTGGTCGTGATTCTGAATGAAGGTGACGAACGACGCGGGCTTCAGGTCGAGGCCGGGCGCGCCGCGCGGCTGCTTCTGCCACTTGTACCACTGCCCTTGATAAAGGTAGCCGTACTTGATGGCCGAAACGAACTCCTGCGCCTTGCCGAGATAATCGGTATAGTAAGCTTCATTACGCCCGGTCAACGCGACCATGGCGCTGTGATGAAAGTCGTCGTTCCATAAGCCATCCATGCCATAGCCGCCGCGCTCTGCCGGGCGCACGAGCCGGGTTTGCTGCGGCTCGTTTTCGGCGACGACGATGATGTCGCGCCCATCGGCGGCCTCGCGCGCCCGGCGCGTCAACGCCGCCAGCACATGATCATCCGAATCGTCGTAGACGTTCTGCGTCGCGTCGAGCCGCAGGCCGTCGAGATGGTACTCGGTGATCCAGTAGCCTGCGTTACAAATGGCGAAGTCGCGCACAGGGCCAGCGCCCTCGCCGTCATAGTTGATGGCTTCGCCCCACTCGGTCGCGTGGCGGTCGTTGAAGTAGTCTTCGGAAAACTGCTTGAGGTAATTGCCGTCCGGCCCGAAGTGGTTATAAACGACATCAAGAAGAACGCCGACGCCGACCGAGTGCGCGCGGTCAACGAAACGGCGGAAATCATCCGGCTCGCCGTAGAGATGCGTCGGCGCGTACCAGTCAACGCCGTCGTAGCCCCAGCCGAAGCGGCCCGGAAACTCGTTGACCGGCATGACTTCGATCACCGTGATGCCGAGGCGGGCCAGCTCTTCAAGCTCGGCGGCGGCGGCTTCCCATGTGCCGGCGCGGGTGAAGCTGCCGACGTGCATCTCGTAGATAACCTGCCCTTCGATCTTCATGCCGGGCCAGTCGGCGTCCGTCCACTGGAACTTCGCCGGGTCTACGACCATTGATGGGCCGTGCGGCCCTTCGGGCTGAAAGCGCGACGCCGGGTCGGGGTAAAGGTAATCATCCGCATCGAGCTGGAAGCGGTAGAGGGTGCCGCTGCCTGCGGCCCTCGCGGTGCCGGAGAAGTAGCCGTCGGCTTCGGCTTCGAGCGCCACGGTCTGTGGCTCGCCGGTCGCGCCGCGCTGCCCGTCACCTTCGATACGGACGTGGACGCTATGGCGGCGCGGCGCCCAGACGCGAAAGTGGACGCCGCCGTCCGGCAAGACTTCAGCGCCGACCGGCAGCCGCCGCTGTGCAGTACGGTTCTGCATTCGTATGCCTTTCGTGAATGGGATGAATGGCTGGTTCGATGACCTCACAAGAATCAGGTCGCAAGCGTCACGCGGCTGGTCAAAGCCTACAAGCAATAGCCTGCCTGAAACGCCGCCGCTGTGTAAAGCGCCATGCGCCGCTCAAGAGAAAGAGTTGGGGAAGATTTTAGAGGGGAAGGTGAAACGATGTCGTTTGCGACGTGAGCCTTTGAAGGCCAGCTGAAGGCCGCGCCTTACGAGACTTTCTTTTCAAGGTCGCTGATGCGGCGCTCGTGCATTTCCTGACCGATCATCAAGTCGCCGTAAGACCTGGAGAAAACAGTGCGCAGCGCCCACAGTTCTGTTTTTATTTTTTCCTGGCCATCGCGCAACTCGGTCAGCTTAGCATCCATTTTCTCGCCCAGAGCATTGATGCGCTCCAGGATCGTTTCGAGTGTCGGCTGCGTCGGCGGCATTGCCAGCGGGTCAACATGGTTTGTCGGGTCGTCACTCATATTGTGTTACCTCCCTGGTGGTCACGATGCTTTGCGCTCCAGCTCCTCAACCCTGGCCTGCGTGTCGCGCACCTGAGCTTTGGTCTCAAACAATTCCTTCGTGAGGATGTCGAACTTGTGATCCATCATCCGCACTTGGGTCTGGAGTGCCTGGAGTTGCATGATGATCTGAGAATCGTTCTGTTGCATCTCGTTGCGGACTTGATTGATCCGTTCGAGTATCGCCGTCACGCCGGGCGTGGTGTCGAACTTCTCGTCGGCTTGCGGCTTTGTCGGGTCTTCACTCATTTGTGCTACCTCCTTGGTGGGATTATCGAGCCTGATGTAATGGGTGTCAATTAAATTCATACAGTACGCCGCGGCTTCATGCGACGCTGTCGTGTGGTAGGATTTCCCTGTGACGCAGACCAGCGGAGGAAGACATGCGATTTGCTAGATCGAGCGGCATCCTGCTGCACCCGACGAGCCTGCCCGGCAGATTCGGCATCGGTGACCTGGGGCCGGCGGCCTACCAGTTTATCGATTATCTCGAAGCCGGCAACCAGCGCCTCTGGCAGATTATGCCGCTTGGCCCGACAGGCTATGGCGACTCGCCCTATTCGAGCTTTTCGGCGTTCGCCGGCAACCTCAACCTCATCAGCCCTGAGCGTTTGGTAGAGGATGGCTTGCTCGCCGCGGATGATCTGCGCGACGTGCCGGAATTCGCCGGCCGGCGGGTTGATTATGGCAAAGTCATCGCCTATAAGCAGACGCTGCTTCAGAAAGCCTACGATAATTTCAAGCGCATGCAGAATCATAACGTCATCGAACAGCTCAACGGCTTTCGCCACTACGCCGCTGCATGGCTCGACGATTACGCGCTCTTTAGCGCCCTGAAAGACCGGGACGAGGGCGCGGCCTGGAACACCTGGGAGCCCAATCTGGCGGGCCGCGACCGGCCGGCGCTAACCGCCGCCCGCGAAGCGTTGCGCGATCAGATCGAAGCGCACGAGTTTTATCAATACCTTTTCTTCAAGCAATGGCTGGAGCTGAAAGCCTATGCCAACCAGAAGGGCGTCAAGGTGATTGGCGACGTGCCGATCTTCGTGGCGCACAACTCGGCGGACGTCTGGGCGAATCGTGAGCTGTTCAAGCTCAACCCGGACGGCTCGCCGCAAGTCGTAGCGGGCGTGCCGCCGGATTACTTCAGCAAGACAGGCCAGCTCTGGGGCAACCCGATCTATAACTGGGAGCGCATGCGGGCCGACGGCTTTCGCTGGTGGGTCGAGCGGTTGCGCGCCCTGCTGCGCACCGTAGACATTGTGCGCATCGATCACTTTCGCGGCTTCGCTGCCTGCTGGGAAGTCCCCGCCGACAACGAGACCGCCGAGCATGGGGAATGGGTCGAAGCGCCGGGCCGCGAATTATTTCAGGCGTTGCGCGCAGAGCTTGGCGACATTGCGGTGATCGCCGAAGACCTGGGAACGATTACGCCCGACGTGCATGTGCTGCGCGACGATCTGGGGTTGCCGGGGATGCGCGTGCTGCAATTCGCCTTCGGCGGCACGAGCGACAACACCCACCTGCCACATAACTACGTGCCGAACACAGTGGTCTATACCGGCACGCACGATAACGACACAACCGTCGGCTGGTTCACCCGCGAAGCCGGCGAAGGCTCGACACAAAACGCCGAGCAGACCGAGCGCGAGCGCGACTATTGCCGCAAGTACTTGCATACGGATGGTCGAGAGATCAACTGGGACTTTATCCGCGCGGCGATGGCCGCCGTCGCAGACATCGCCATCATCCCCTTGCAAGACGTGTTGGGACTGGGCGCGGAAGCTCGCATGAACATCCCGGCCAGCGAGGAAGGCAACTGGGGCTGGCGCTACACAGAAGGCGCGCTCACCGGTGAAGCGAGCAGCCGGCTTAAAGAGCTGGCGGCGATCTATGGCCGCAACCTGGAGTGACGCGGAGAGTATTCAGGAGTCAGGAGTCAGAAGTCAGAATGAAAGCGGCGGCGACAGCCGACTTCCTTCTTCATTCTGACTTCTGACTCCTGACTCCTGACTTCCTTCTTCTAGTCCCTTGTCACTCTCTCGTCAAATGCCGCCCGTCGTCTTCAATTCGCCCACAAAGTCGGCCAGCGCCTCGCGCCAGTCGCGCAGCGGCGCCAGCCCAAGCTGTTCCGACAGCAAGCAGCGCATGGCCGTGTTCTGCGGGCGCGGCGCCGCTTGCTTCAACTCGGCGCGCCGCACCGGCTCGATCTCGACCTTTAGGCCCGCCATCTCAAACGCCAGTTGCGCGAAGTCGTACCACGACGCCGGCTCGCTGTTGACGCCGTGATAGAGCCCGTAGGTCTTCAGGGCGACGATCTCTTCGATGCGCCGGGCCAGGTCGGGCGCGTAGGTCGGAATCGAGGTCTGATCGGTGACGCCTTTCAGTCGCGGCAACTGGCGCGCGTAATCGAAGATACGGCTACCGAAGTTCTTGCCGCCGACGCCAAACAGCCACGATGTCCGCACAATGTAACATTGCTCACAAGCAGCCCGGGCGGCATGCTCGCCGGCGAGCTTCGACTGTGCGTAGACGCTCAACGGGTGCGGCTCGTCATCCTGCGTGTAGAAGCCCGTCTTTGTGCCATCAAAGACATAGTCGGTGCTGACATGAACGATCTCGGCGCCGACCGCGCGCGCCGCCTCGGCCAGGTGGCGCGCGCCGCCCTCGTTAACCGCATAAGCCCATGCCGGCTCGCGCTCGCAGCGGTCAACGTCAGCGGTGGCGACGCCGTTGATGATCACGTCGGGATGCAGGCGCTCGACCGTGCGTCGCACCGCGTCAGCGTCGGTAATGTCAAGCTCGGCGTGGGTGAAGGCGTGCGCCTGCCAGCCGGACGCCGCGAGCCGTTTGGTTATATTGCTGCCAAGCAGGCCGCCGCCGCCGGCAATCAACGCGCGGCGCTGCCCGGCGTCAGGGGGAGTGGGTGAGTCGTTCTCTCGCATAATCGAATGAGTGTTGATTGAATCGCTTTTCTGCCGCGCCGTGAAATGCTGAGACCGAACGATGCGGGCGCAGCCCACCTGCATTGTAGTTGCCAATCCGATGAACGGCAATGCGCCGCGGCGGGCGGCTGAGCGACGCGAGGGCGCTGATTGAAGCCGTTTCGGGGCTGTGCTATAGTGCGTAGCCTCAGGTTCAGCCGACTCAGGCTCAAGCGATTCTCAGGCGGTTCGAGTTCAAGCTTTCGGCTGAAGCGGCGAAGGCAGCGTTGAATTCTCGAACGCTGACTCTACTGACCTACAACCCTTGTCACCCGAAGGAGGATCATCATGAAAAGACGACTTGTCGCCGCTGCCGCGCTGCTCCTCGCGCTTGCGACGCTCGGCTTCGCGCAAGGCGCGGAGAACAAGAACACCGCCAACACCAACAGCGCCAAGCCGAGGATGAGCAAGAAGGCCACTGAGCGTGCGCTGATCGCCAAAGAAAAGGCCCTGTGGGAAGCAGTCAAGAAGAACGACGCCAAGACCTTCAAGCGGAGCTTCAGTGCCGATTACGTCGGCGTTGCCGAAGACGGCATCCACACGCTCGACATGGAGGTCGAGCAGATCGGTGAAGTCAAACTGCGGGCGTACACCCTGAGCGACATCAAGGTAGCGATGCCGAGCGGCGACACAGCCATCCTCAGCTACAAAGTGAACTCGCAGGGCGATTACAAGGGGCAGGATTTTTCGGGCGACTCCTACTGTTCGTCCGTCTGGATCAATCGCGGCGGCCGCTGGGTGGCCGTCGGGCACAGCGAAGTCAAAGCCGCCAAGACACCCTAGCGAATAAGGCAAAAGGCAAAAGGCAAAAGGCAAAAGGTGGTAGGGGAGTTAATAGATAGGATCGTTCGCTCTAATCCCGCACCTTTGCCTATTTATTAATCCGGCTCTGCCACTTTTGCCTTTTGCCTTGCGGCGCAGCCGCCCCGTCTTGCGTACGGCGAGCCAAACGTCATAATGTTCATGACCGGGTTGTCAAGGACATTAGGGCGAGGCTATGGCCGGCAAGAGCGTACTACATTACCGAATCACGGATCGGCTCGGCGCGGGCGGCATGGGCGAAGTCTACCGCGCCGAAGACACTCGCCTGGGCCGTGCGGTTGCCCTCAAGTTCTTGCCGGCTTCTTATCAGTATGACCCTGACCGGCGCGAGCGTTTCTTCAGAGAGGCGCGCGCCGCATCAATGCTGCGCTCGCCTTACGTTGCCGCCATCCACGACATCGGCGAGGAGGACGGCGCCACCTTCATCGTCATGGAGTTCGTCGAAGGCGATCTGCTCTCGGCAAAGCTTGAGCGCGGGCCGCTGCCGATTGTCGACGCGGTTGAGGTGGCCATGCAGGTAGCCGACGCGCTCGACGAGGCGCACGGCTTAGGAATCGTTCACCGCGATATCAAAAGCGCCAACATCATGCTCACCGGGCGGGGGGTGACGAAAGTCCTCGACTTCGGGCTGGCGAAAATCAGTCATCCGACGCCGACGGGCGCGGACAGCAACGAAACGACGACACCGCTCGGCCACGAAACGGTCATCGGCGTCGTCGCCGGCACGGTCTCTTACATGTCGCCGGAGCAGGCGCTTGGGCGCGACGTTGACCACCGCTCGGATATCTTTTCGCTCGGCATCGTGAGTTACGAAATGCTCACGGGCCGTTTGCCGTTCGCCGGCGTAAGCACCACCGAAATCATTGACGCCATCGTCCACAACGAGCCGCCGGCCATCGCCCGCTTCAATTACTCGGTGCCGCACGAGCTGGAGCGCATCGTCCGCAAGGCGCTCGCCAAAGATGTCTCGTACCGCTATCAGGCGGTGCGCGAGATGTACATAGACCTGCGCAACCTGCAACGCGACCTGCAAGTCAACAAGCAGACGGGCAACATCACCGGCGCGCCGACCGAGCATCAGGCGACGGCGATGCTCAGCAACGGCGCTGCCGCCGGTGTAATGGCGGCTACACGGTTAGAGAATGCCCTCGCGGTGATGACCTTCGCCAACATCACCAAAGAGCCGGCGGACGACTGGATCGGCTCGGGCATCGCCGAAACCGTGACCGCTGATTCGAAGAAGATTCGCGGCCTGGCGGTCATTGGCCGCGAGCGCATCTTCGAGGCGCTGAAGAATCTCAGCTCCGGCCAGCTGGCGCAGTCCGACGAAGTGATCGCCACCGACCTGGGGCGTCACCTCGGGGCGCGCTGGATACTGTCGGGCGGCTATCAGAAGATCGGCGAGATGATCCGCATCACCGCCCGCGTCATCGATGTGCGCACCGGCGAGATCGTCAAGACCGTCAAGATCGATGGGCGGATCGCGGATATCTTCGACCTGCAAGACAAGATCGTTTACGAGTTGAGCCAGGGATTGAACCTCAGTCTCAACACCTCGGAGATCAACGCCATCGAGCGCGACGAAACCCAGTCGGTCGAAGCCTACGAGCAGTTCTCGCGCGGCATGATGAACCTGCGAACCGCGAGCCGTGACGCGCTCGACCGCGGCATCTACTTCTTCGAGAAGGCCATCGAGATAGACCCGAACTATGCGAATGCCTGGGCCGGCCTCGGCGCGATCTATGACCTGAAAGGCAGCTTCCTCGGCCTGCCTGAGCTATCGCTGAAAGCCATCGAGTGCGAAGAGCGCGCCATCGCCATCAATCCGCGCCACACGCAAGCCCACCAGTTTCTCGGCGGTGCCTACCTTGGTGTCGGTCGTTACGACGAGGCGATTGCGGCCATCAAGCGGGCGCTGGAGATCGAGCCGAACAACGCGGGCGCGCACTCGGGCCTGGGCCGCGCTTACTGGGTCGGCAAGGGGATGCTGGCCGAAGGCATCGAAGAGCTGGAGAAATCTATCGCCATCAACCCACAGGCCGGCTACGCCTATTTGCAACTGGCTTACCTGCAAACGCTGCGCGGCAACTACGAGCGCGCCGAAGCCGTGGCGCGCGATGCCGTCGAGTTGCAGGAGCGCTACATATCGGGACGCGAAGGCTTGCAGATCGTCGGCGCGCACAGCCGCCTCGGCTATGTCTATTACTGCCAGGCGCGCTATGACGAAGCGCTGCGCGAGTACAACTACGAGCTGAAGTTTTTGCAGTCGAGCGACCATGCGCTGCGCCACCGCGCGCTAATCGAGCTGGATCAGAAGATGGGCGCTGCTTACTTGCGGCAAGGGCAAAAGGCCGCCGCCGAGCGCCACTTCGCCAGCGGCATCAAGCGCTATGAAGAGTTGCGGGCGCGCGGCGCCGCCGAGCCGTTCACGAACTATTACATGGCGAACCTCCACGCGCTGCGCGGCGATGCCGACCAGGCGCTCACCTACCTCGCCGACGCCATCTCGAAGCTGCCCGCGGTCAACCGCGTGCGCGCCCGAATAGACCCCGATTTCGACAAACTCCGCGACGACCCGCGCTTCCAGAAGCTCGTCGAAGGCGAGTAATCAAACGCCTCAACGCGCCGCGTAGCCCACGAGCCGTCGCGCAGCCGGAAAAACCTTATGACAGAAACCGCGGACGTGGTTATCATCGGCGGCGGCATTGTCGGCTCGTCGGTCGCCTATCACCTCACTGATCTGGGCTGCACGAATGTGCTGATTGTCGAGCGCGCCGCGCAGCAAGGCTTAGGCTCGACGGCCAAGAGCGCCGGCGGCGTGCGCGCGCAGTTCGCCACCGCCGTCAACATCGCGATGTCGCGCTACGCGATTGATTTCTTCTCGCGCTTTGAAGAGCTGACCGGCCACACGGCGCAGTACCGCCCGCACGGCTACCTGTTCATTGCCACGCGGCAGGCGCACCTCGATTACCTGGAAACCAATCGGCGGATTCAAGCGGCGCACGGGCTGACCAACGTGCAGGCTGTGAGCCGCGACGATATCATCAGCATCATTCCGCAGATCATCAGCGATGACATTCTCGGCGGCAGCTTCTGCCCAACCGATGGCTTTGTTGATCCCTACAGCGTCATGGTCGGTTTCGCGCAGCGCGCCAAAGAACGCGGCGCGCGTGTCTGGCTCGACACCGAAGTCACCGGCATTGACGTTAACCAGGGCCGCGTCACAGGCGTCCGCACCTCGCGCGGCGACATCGCCACGCCTGTCGTCGTCAACGCCGCCGGGCCGTGGGCTAAATTGATTGCCGCAATGGTCGGCGTTCAGTTGCCGGTCGAGCCGCTGCGGCGCAAGCTGGTTCACACGCAAGCCTTCGACGCGATTCCGGCGCGTCTGCCGATGGTCATCGATATGACGGATGGCTTTCACTTTCGGCGCGAGGGCGCAGGCGTCTTGCTGGCGTGGCACGATGGCCGTGACGAATTCACTTACGACATGACGTTCGATGACGAGTTCATTGAAAAGATTCTCACGCGGGCGACGGCGCGCGTTCCGGCATTCGCCGACGCCGAAGTCAACCCGCGGCGCTGCTGGGCCGGTCTCTACGAAGTGACGCCGGATCATCATGCCATCATCGGGCCGGCGAGTGAAGTCGCCGGCTTTTACCTGGTGAATGGCTTCAGCGGCCACGGCGTGATGCACTCGCCGGCGTCGGGCCGCGTCGCGGCGGAGTGGATTCTCGACGGCGAGCCGCGCACGATTGACGCCCGCGCCCTCGGCATCGAACGCTTCCGCACGGGCCAACTGCTTCATGAGACTGCGGTGTTGTAAGGAGGGGATAAACACAGAGACACAGAGACACGGAGGCACAGAGATGTTTCTCGAGAAGGAGCTGACCGAGAAAATCATTGCAGCAGCTATTGAGGTGCATCGTCAATTGGGCCGGGGCTGCTGGAGTCAGCTTATGAGAAGTGTCTCTGTCGGGAATTTGAATTACGCGGCTTGCCATTCGAACGACAGAAAGCAATTTCGGTTGAATACAAGGGTGTTAAGCTCGAACAAGGCTATCGCCTGGACATCGTCGTTGCCGGTAAGGTCATCATCGAATTGAAGTGCGTGAACGCCATCGCGCCAGTTCACGAAGCCCAGATGTTGACCTACCTGCGCCTGTCGGGATTGCCAATCGGCTTGATCCTAAACTTCTATGTCCCGGTGATGAAGGCTGGCATTCGGCGATTGGTGCTATAGCCTCTGTGCCTCCTTGTCTCCGTGCCTCTGTGGTTAATTCCCTTCAATCGCGCATAAATTTGCTCTGCCGCGCGCCGCTCACTTACAATCACTCTTTAAATGATTATCATAAGGAGCGTTCATGGCAGAGCAATCCGCGGGCTGGCAGATCGATGGTTATCTCGAAGCGCGCGCCGGCCACCTCACCGTTGATGGCCTGGACACCGTCACGCTGATTGAGCAGTTCGGCACGCCGCTCTACGTCTTCTCCGAAAAGCGCATCGCCAATCATGTGCGCGACCTGCGCCGCGCCGTCGAAGCCGTGCATCCGCGGGTCAAGCTCTGCTATGCCTCGAAGGCGAACTCCAACATGGCCGTGCTGGCGGCGGTGCGCCGCGCCGGTGGCGACATCGAAGTCAATTCCGGCGGCGAGCTGCACAAAGCGCGCACAGTCGGCTTTCGCCCCGATCAGATCGTCTTCAACGGCGTCTCGAAGACCGACGAAGAGATCACTGCTGCGGTCGCGTATGGCATCCTCGCCATCAACATCGATTCGCTGTTCGAGCTTGAGCAGGTCGCGCGCGTCGCCCGCTCGATGGGCAAGCGCGCCAACGTTGCCCTGCGCATCGTGCCGGAAATCATCACGCGCTCGCACATCGGCTTGCAGACCGGATTGCTCGCCTCGAAGTTCGGCCTCTCGCCGGCGCAGGTCGAAGACGCGTTCCGCATCGCCTTAGAAAACCGCGACGCCATCAACCTCGCCGGCGCGCACATTCACGTCGGCTCGCAGACGCCCGACCCGCAGCCCTTCGCCCGCGCCTTTGCGGAGATGTGGCTATTCTTGCTCGACCTTTATCGCAAGACGGGCCACCGACTGACCCACATCAACATCGGCGGCGGCTTGCCGGTGAATTATTTGCAGGACTCGCCGATGGCTGCCGACATCGGCGAGCGCGAGCGCCAGATGCTGTCGGCGACGCTCGACGCCGGCGACGTGCTGCGCGCCGCGATCAATGAGGCGGTGACGGGCGACGACCGCGCCTTGTTTGAAGAGCTGACCATCGTGATGGAGCCGGGCCGCCGCATCGTCGCCGACACAGGCTTGCTGCTTACGCGGGTCTGCAATGTCAAGGAGCGGCCCGAAACCGGCGACACCTGGCTGCTCACGGACGCCGGCTATTCGCTGGCGCTATCTATGGCGATGTATAAATGGTATTACCACCTGATCTCGGCGTCGCATGCCGCCGCGGCGCACGACCGGCCTTTCAAAGTCGCCGGGCCGCTGTGCGATTCGGGCGACGTTTACTTCGATCTGGAGAAGGGCACGCGCTTGCCGAATTACCGACTGCTGCCTGCCGAAACCGCAGCCGGCGACGTGCTGGCGTTATTGAACGCCGGCGCCTATGCGCTCGATCAGGCGTCGCAGTACAATGGCCGCCCGATTCCTGGTGTGGTGTTGATTACCGAAGCCGGCGAAATACGGCTAGCGCGCCGCCGCCAGACCTACGAAGATTTGTACGCTCATGACGTTTGGTAAAGGACCGGCGCGCGCGGCGAGGTGCCGCCGCTTGCTGAATCAAAATAAATCACGGGATTGAGCGCGCGCGGCTCTGGCCGCGAAAAATCAGCAAACCACGGCGCTTGTCTGCCGGAACGCGACTTGCAATTTTCAAGCTTCTCGACCGCGTGTGGACGAAAGTCGAGCAGGCATAACTGACTTCTTCGAGGAGTGATGATGATGCGTAAACTCAGTCAACTAATCGCGAGCGGTGCCCTGGGCTTGACGCTGGCCATCGCGACGCCTTTCGCGCTGGCGCAGGACGACACCCAGAAGGCCAAGCCGACCGTCAAGGGCCAGATGAAGGAAGGCACCAAAGAGATGGGCAAGGCCGGCAAAAGCCTCGGCCATAACGTCAAGCACGGTCGCATCGTGCGCGGCGGCAAACACTTCGGCAAACACGTCTATCACGGCAGCAAGAACTACGGCAAAGGCACCGTGAAAGCCACAAAGAATACCGGCAACGCCGTCAAGAAAGCCGTTAAACCGTAACCCCGACCTGCGGTCGGAAGGCAAAAGTAAAAAGGTAAAAGGCAAAAGGTCGGCAGGGGATTAAATAAATAGCCTCAGGCTATCTATTATTCCGGCTCCGCCACTTTTGCCTTTTGCCTTTTTACTTTTGCCTTGCGGCGTAGCCGCATTATTGCGGGTCGTAGATCGAGCCCATAAACAGCACCGCGCCGCTGGTATTATCACGAATCGCGCAGAAGAATGGGCGGTCTACGACCATGCGGAAGCGTTGCAGCGCGCGGCGCATCGAGGTGGCGCGCATCTCTGTCGAAGTCACCGCCGCGGCTTCCGTGCCCTCTTCATTCACTTCGGCAAACGTCTTGTGGCGGACGGCGCTGATGAAGACGCGCGGGCCGCCCGCCTCCATCATCTCGGAAAAGTTCGCGCGGCCTTCGTCAAACGCCACGCCCATCCCTAAAGCCTTGAGCGCATCGTTGAGCGTCGCTTCATAGGTGACGCGGAAGCGCGGCAAGCTGATGTCGCCCTCCGAGGTGTCGAATCCCTGCATCCACTGTTGCCAGTTGGCCTCGCTTAAATTTTTTTCAAAGGCCGCGAGGCTCGATTGTTGCGCCGGCAGAAAGACATAAAAACTGACGCGCCCGCCGCCGTAAGGCAAGCTCACGGCTTGAAAGTCTTTGGTCTCCAGATACTCATAACTGCCCGACTGCGACATCATCGGCACGCGCTTACTGCCACGCGCCAGCGTGAAGTTGTCTTCTCTGGTCTTCGCCTTGTCAAAGGTTTTGGCCCACGCGCCTTTGAAGTAGATGGCGTTGATCAGGAAGAGGACTGAGCTTGGATCGATCTGGTCAACGATCTTATCGATCTTGCCGCCGGTCTTTTCGCTGACCCAGCGATTGATGATTGCAGGGGTCGCCGGGTCGTCAAAGTTCAACGGCGTCACCTGCGCGCCAAAGTAGGTTTTGTCGCGCTCGATGAAACTATCCTTGAACTCCAGGCCGCGCCGCGCCCACAGCGAGTTGGCGATTTGCAGCTTGACCTTAGCGTCCGGGCTTTCGAGCGCGGCCCGCAGGCCGGCATAGGCGCGATTGAGGTCGTCTAGGCTCAACGCCTGCGTCTCCAGAGCGCGCGCCATCGCCTCGCGGGTTTCGCCGGCGGCGCCGTTGTAAGTCATGGTCAAACAGAGGGCGATGCTCGACGGCGAGATGAAGATATTCTTTTCGGCGCTCTGCCGCGTCAGCTGTGCGTAGAGCTTGAAACCAAAGCGGGCGTTGGCCGCCGCCAGTCGCGGGTCGAGATTGCCGCCCGCCGGTTGCTGTGAATTGTCCATAGCTGGCTCGCTTGCGCTCGCCGTGTTGCTGTTGGCGGGCGGGTCGTTAGTGACATCCGAATGGCTGACGCCGGCGCAGCCAATCAGCGCCAGCAGCAGCCCCGCGGTTACGGCTCGCGGCAACCGGCGTTTTGACGATAGAGGCGCGATCATTGCTTACTCCTTTCGCTTCTCGGCGGCAATCCAGTCGCTCAAGCGCCGGTCGAGCAGGTCGAGCGGCAGCGGCCCGTCGTCGAGAATGGCGTTATGGAACTTTCTAACGTCGAAGCGCGCCCCGAGTTCCCGCGCGGCGCGCGCCCGCAGTTCCTTGATCTTCAGCTCGCCGAGCTTGTAGGCGAGCGCCTGGCCGGGCCAGACGATGTAGCGGTCAACCTCAACGACGATGTCGTTCTCGGTCTTCGCGGTGTTCGCTTTCATGAAGTTGATGGCCTGCTCGCGCGTCCAGCCCATAGCGTGCATCCCCGTGTCGACGACCAGCCGGCAGGCGCGCCACATCTCGTACGTCAGCTGCCCGAACTTCGAGTAGGGGTCGGCGTAGAAGCCCATCTCGCCGCCCAGAGATTCGGCGTACAGCGCCCAGCCCTCGACGTAAGCCGTATAGCCCGCATTGCGCCGGAACTCGGGCAGGCCCTTCAGCTCCTGGGCGCGCGAGATTTGCAGGTGGTGGCCGGGCACAGACTCGTGCAGCGTCAGCGCCTCCATCTCGTAACGCGGCCGCGTGTCGAGCTTGTAGGTGTTGATCATGTAGATGCCGGCGCGCGCCCCCGATGCGCCCGGCTGGTAGTAAGCGGTCGTCTGCGCCGGTGCCTCATAATCAGGAATAACACGGATGCCGTAAGAGTTGCGCGGCAGCTCGGCAAAGAGCTTCGGCAGCTCGCCATCGGCGCGCTTGGCGATCAGCGCATAGCCGGCAATCAGGTCGTCGGCGCTGCCGTAATAAAACCGCGGGTCTGTGCGCAGGAAGGTTAGGAATTCCTGGAATGTCCTCTTGAAGCCGACGCCGCGGATGATGGCTTCCATCTCGCCGCGGATGCGCGCGACCTCTCTGACGCCGATCTCGTGAATCTCTTTCGCGGTCAGGTCGGTCGTCGTGTGGCGGCGGATGGAATGTTGGTAATAAGCCGCGCCATCCGGCAGGCTCGACGCGCCGATGTCCTTGCGGGCCGCCGGCAGGTAATCATTCTTCACGAACGCCAGGAGCTTCTGCATGGCCGGCGTGAACGAATCGTTGACCGCTTGACGGCCCGCCGCCACGAGCCGCATGCGCTCGGCGGCGGGCAGGTCGGCAGGGAAATTCTTGAACGGCGCGAAAGCGGGGCTTGCGGCCGGGTCGGCGGCGATCTGTCCCTCGATCTGCGCCGGCAGCGAGCGCAGTGGGACGGCTGGCTGTACCCAGCCGCTCGCGATGCCGCGCCGCATCAGCGCGATGAGCTGGTCAATCTGGCGCGGCAGGGCGGCGAGGCGCGCCAGGTAATCGGCATAATCCTTCGCATTGCGAAAGGGCGTGCTGCCGACGAGCTGGCCGAAGAGGATTTGTACGCCGTTCATCTGATCCACCGGCATAAGCTCGGTCGGGAAGCGTGCGCCTTCGACACTGAGACGCTTGTCGCGCAGGAAGAGATCGTAAGAGATGACGTCCTGGCCGGCGAGCTTGGCGCGGTCGATCTTCTGGATGCGGTCGAGCATCTCGCGGTCGTGGGCCTTGTTGCGCGCCAGGGCCTCGGGCGAGTAGTCGGTGAGGCGGTCGTTGTAGCGGTCGTCGCCCAGCAGCGTCGCCATCTCCGGGAACTGCTTGAGGCCCCACTGCCAATCTTCATCAAACAGCGCGTGGAGCTTCTTGGCTTCGTCGCCGGGCGTCACGACCTGCGCCAGTGCGAAGGAGGCGCCAAAGAGTAGGAGCGAGATGAAAGCGGTGTTGCGGGTCACGTGTCCTCCCGATGGGTGAGGCGGCGCGGGCGGCCCGTACCTCTCACAAGGATTCTATGGCCGGGGGGTGCCGCGGGTCAAAGAAGGCGTTGTGAGGCGTGGGTCGCCTGGCTCAGTCGGCGTCGCTGGCCGCGGCGCGCTCGACTTCAGCGCGCCTGGCTTCGGCAATCCGCTTGCGCCGTTTGTACAGTTGGAAGCCGACGATCAGGACGACGACAGCGCCGGCCATCACGAAGCCCGCGCCCTTGATGTACTGCTCAAGCAGGTCCCAGCTCTTGCCGAAGAAGTAGCCGAGCAGCGTCATCACCACCGCCCACGAGATGGCGCCGAGCACGTTGAAGATGAAAAACGTCCGCCAGCGCATGTGCGACGCGCCGGCAAACAGCGCCGTGAAGACGCGAAAGCCGGTGATGAAGCGCGCCACCAGCACGGTCTTATCGCCGTGCGAGGCGAAATATTTTTCCATCGCGACAAAGCGCGTCTCGGTCAGCATCACAAAGCGCCCATACTTGATCAGCACGCCGCGCCCGACCCGGTGGCCGACCCAGTAGCCGCAGTTGTCGCCGAGGACCGCGCCGGCGGTGGCAATCAGCATGACCAGCGGCATTGAAAAATCGCCCTCGCTGGCAAAGAAACCGGCGGCCAGCAGAATCGTTTCGCCGGGCACCGGCAGGCCGGCATTCTCTAGCATCACGCCGAAGAAGACGATCCAATAGCCGTAGCTCTTGAATAGTCCCAGCAGCGTGTCGAGTAAGCTCATCTGGTTCATGCGCAATCAATCCGCGAGCGACTAACATCATAGCATTGCCGCGCGATTATTGATTGGCCGCAGGCTTGGGGACGTCGAGCGCCGGGTTGCGGGCGAAGAAGCCCGCCGGCATGAGCTTGAAGCCGGCGCGGTGACAGGTCATGACGGGCCACTCTTCGGGGCGCGGGATGTGCGTGACGCCGAGCGTGTACCACAGCACCAAATCCTGATTGTCAATCGGGCGATTGGCCGCCGTCCACTTCGGCAAGCCCTCGCCGCCCATGCTCTGATTGATGTAATCACCGGCAGCGAATTGCTCGTCCTGTTTATAAGGCGTCGCCCAGAGGTGTGCGTTGAGGAAGCCTGCACGCTTGCGCACGCTTGATGTCGGCGCGGCGTATGGCACCGCGTTTTCGCCAGGGAAGAGAATGTACCCGGTCGGCTCGCCTAGCTGGTTCTTCACCGCCGGGTTGATCACTTTCCACTTGCGGCTCGTCGCCATGCTCATCTGTCGTTGCGCGGCGCGCTCTGTAAGCAGAGGGGTCTCGATCATGGTGAAGGAATTGTTATGCGGGTTCTGCGGCCCGGCCGCCGACGCCTGCGTGTTCATCTCGACCAGGCGATTGTTTGCGCCGTCAACGTCCATGTCGAGCCTGAAGTTGAAGAAGTGCTGATGGTGTACGGCCTCGACACCCGGCGCGACTTTGTGCCCGTGGCCTTCGCCGTTGTGGGCCGGGTGGTTCTCGGTTTCGTCAATGCCGCGCGCCGCCATGATGCCGGTCAACTGCACTTCCATCTCGAGCGAGCCATCCTGATGAAATATCCAGTTAAACCCGTATTCGTAATTGCCGACGTTGGCGAACCACGCGAGCACCAGATCGCGCGCCCGCCGCGATTCATTATGCATAAACGGAAACGATGAGTAATCGGCATGCTTCCACAGCACGCCGCCGTCGCGTTCGTAGAGCGCCACGGCGCGCTTGACCGGCAAGACGCCGCCGCCGGTCTCGCCGGGGAAGACCGCGTCAAAGGTCACGGCGTTGTCGGGCGTGTCGGTCTGCGGCTCAAGCGACAAGGCCAGCCGCCCGATGCCGTATTCGCCTTCGTCGAACGCGTTGCGAAAGAACCATCCGGCCTGCGGGTCACCGTACGGCACGACCATCTCTGCCAGCGACGCGCGGTAGAGGATCGGGCGCACGCGGCCTTCGTCTTCGTAACCGACCGTGTGCAGCACCAGCCCTTCGCGCGGCGTCATGCTGAAACGGAAACGCCACTTCTGCCAGCGCACTTCGCTGCCATTGACTTCAAAGCTCGCGCCCTGCGGCTGAACGATCTGCAAAGGCTTCGGCGCTTCGCGCTGCTTGCCGATTGCCTGCATGTCGAGGTCGGCCTTCTGTGGCGGTATCGGCACGACGCCCGTATCCACAAGCTTGTAGACGTGTTTGGTGTTCAGGTTCACATAAGCAATGACGCCCTCAATGGGCCGTGCGTCAGCGTTCCGCGTGCCTTCGTTGTAGTAAGAGACGACGCGTGCGGTGCGCGCGCCGTTTTCGTCGGCGGTGCCGTAGAAGCCCGATGCCCACGCGTCCGCGTTTACATTCTTGAAGTCGGTGATGCCGCGCTTGCGCATGGCGGCCTGCCACTGCGGGTCGGCCTTAACGATCTGCTCCGCCATGATGAGGTCTTCGATCAGAAACGCCGGCTGCACACCCGGCGCTTCTTTCCACGACAGCAGCGCCTTCTTGTTCAGATCAACGACGGCCTCGAAGGTTTTGTTAGTGGCGCGCTCGTAGACGACCGCGAAGGCTTCGCGGCGAAAGGCGCTGCCCGGTTTGAAGGCCAACACCTCGGCCTTCGGCGGCTCGCGCAGCATGATCGTGGCGTAGCGGCTGGCATCTGTGGTTTTGCCGCCGGCCTTGAGGATTTCGACAGTCGTTAGAATCTCTTCACGACTCAGCGAATCGAGCGGGTGCGTAGGATAATCCGCCGCGCGCGCGAGCAGAGGGCAGAGAATCAGCAGCGCCAACGACAACGGCAAGCACTTGAGCGACAAGGAGCGTGATTGCATAGCAACCTCACCTATCGAGTTGGTTTTGAGAGCCCAGAGGGTGCAGCGATGATTATTCCGGCGGCGCGGCCTTGTCAAGACCGGCGGCGATGCGGCGGATGCCCTCTTCAATCAAGTGCGGCGCAATCGAGAACGACAGCCGCAGGTAGCCTTCGCCTTCCGAGCCGAAGGCCGCGCCCGGCACTGTGATGACGCGATGCTTGAGCAGGCGCATCGCCGTATCCATCGAAGGGCCAAAACTGGACACGCCGAGCATGATGTAATACGCGCCTTCGCCCTGCACGAATGGCAATTGCAGGTCGCGCTCGATGGCGCGGGCCATCACTTCGTTGCGGCGTTTTAATTCGTCGCGCATCTCGGCGGTCGCCCTTCGGCCCTCGTCGGTGAAGGCCGCCAGCGCCGCGCGCTGTGACACGCCTGACGCGCAGGTCGAAATATACTGGTGCATCACCGTGATGTGACCGATCACTTCCGCGGGGCCGACGCACCAGCCCAACCGCCAGCCGGTCATGCTCATGCTCTTCGACAGGCCGGAGATGATGATCGTCCGGTCATAGAACTCCGAGATCGTCGCGGGGCGCTCGGCAAAATAGAGCTCGCGGTAAATCTCGTCGGCGATAACGTAGGCGTTTGTGCCGCGCAAACGCTCGGCGATGAATCGCAAGTCGGCGGCGGCGATCACGCGGCTCGTCGGGTTGGATGGCGATAGCAAGATAACGAGCTTCGTCTTCTCGCTAACCGCGGCGGCAAAAATTTCGCGGTCGAACATGAAGCCGCGCGCCGCGGGCATTCGGTAGTAAGTCGCCCGCGCCCCCGCCAACTCAACAATCGGCGGATAGGCGAGATAGCAGGGGTCGGGCAGCAGCACCTCATCGCCCGGCCCGGCAATCGTCATCACCGTGGCAAACAGCGCCTCTTCGGTGCCGTTCATCACGCAGACCTGATCGGCCGTAAACGGCGCGCGCGCCCCTTCGCTGTGATAAGCGGCGATCTGCTCGCGCAATGGCAGGATGCCGGCGTTCGGCGTGTAGCCGACAAAGCCCTCTTCAATAAACTCGATGGCGGCGCGGCGCGCGACCACAGGCGTCGGAAAGTCCGGCTCGCCCAGACCGAGATTGATCGAGCCCGGCGGCGCGTTGTCGTATAGCACGCGCGTCGCGCTCTTGCGGACATTCTTCAATCGCTCGGCGGGAGAAAACATAGTCAGGAGTCAGAAGTCAGGAGTCAGAAGTCAGAAGTCAGAATAAAAGTGGAAGGCGCTGCGTGCCGACTTCCTTATTCATTCTGACTTCGGTCTCCTGACTTCTGACTTCTATCTTAGAAAGTCTTCCAGGCGCACGGCGGCGTCGGTCTTCTCGTCGCGGTACTTGACGATGATGGGCGTATAGATCGCCATGCCGAACTCAGGCCCGCGGCCTTTGGTGACGGCGCGCGTGCCCGGCACGACGACCGCGCCCGCGGGGATTTCGAGCGGCGCGGCGGCGGTCTTGCGATAGAATTCGTCGCGCACCAGATCATAGACCACCGTGCCGCCCGTCAGGATCGTCCCCGGCGCAAGCACGGCGCGCTCGCGGACAATGGCGCCTTCGTAGACGCCGCAGTTGCCGCCCACCAGCACGTCGTCTTCGATAATCACCGGCATCTGGCCGATGGGTTCGAGCACGCCGCCGATCTGTGCCGCCGCCGAGATGTGGACGCGACGCCCTACCTGCGCGCACGAGCCGACCAGCGCGTGCGAATCGATCATCGTGCCTTCGTCAACATAAGCGCCGACGTTGACGTACATCGGCGGCATACAGGTGACGCCGCTGGCAATGTAACATCCGTCACGCAGCGACGAGCCGCCCGGCACCACCCTCACGCCGCTGTCCGCGGTCAGGTGTTTGAGCGGGTAAGTGTGCTTGTCATAGAAGCGGAATTGATTGTTGATCGAGAAGTTTTCTATCCGCCCCATGCGAAAGCCGAGCAGGATGCCTTGCTTGACCCAGAAGTTGACGCGCCACTCGCCGTCGCGCTTTTCGGCAGCGCGCACCTCGCCGGCATTGAGCCGCTGCTTGAATTCGTCGAACAGCGCGAAGTGCTCGTCGGTAAATTCGCCGGGCGGGTTGTCGAAGAGTTGTTGAATGCGCTCTGCCAGTTCCATCCGTTTACCCGTGTCGTTCAAACCAGTTTCAGCTCAGTCAGCACGCCGCGCAGCCTGTCTCTGGTCGCCGTCGTCACCGGCACGATGGGCAGCCGGTAGTTTTCTTTGATCTTGCCCATCATCGCCAGCGCCGCTTTGACCGGGCCGGGGCTCGCTTCGATGAAGTTGACCTTCATCAGCGACCATAGCTCGCGATTCAAGCGCCGCGCTTCTTCCCAATCATTCTCTAAGGCGGCGCGCGCCAGCGCCGTCATCTGGCGCGGCGCTTCGTTCGACGCCACCGAGATCAAGCCGACGCCGCCGACGGCGACGACCGGCAGCGTCATCGAATCATCGCCCGAAAAAACCTTGAACCCTGCCGGCGCGCGCGTGACGATCTCAGCGATCTGCGAGATGTCGCCCGACGCTTCCTTGACCCCGATGATGTTCGGCAGCTCGGCCAAACGGATGAGCGTGTCAGGCAGCAGGTTGACGTTGGTGCGCGGCGGCACGTTATAGACGATGATCGGCAACGCGGTCGCTTCGGCGATGGCGCGATAGTGCTGATAGAGCCCTTCCTGCGTCGGCTTGTTGTAGTAAGGCGTGACCGAGAGCAGCCCGCGCGCGCCGAGGCGCTCGTATTCTTGCGCCAGCTCGATGACGTGCGCCGTGTTGTTGCCGCCGGCGCCGGCCACCACCTGCACGCGGCCCTGCGCCGTCTGCAAGACGATCTCGACGACGCGCCGCATCTCGTCATCGCCGAGCGTCGCGCTTTCGCCGGTCGTGCCGCAGGGCACCAGAAAGTCTATGCCTTCGGCAATCTGCCATTCGACCAGCGCCCGCAGAGCGGCTTCGTCAACTGTGCGGTCTTCATTAAATGGCGTGACGAGCGCCGTGCCGCAACCGTTCAAGTTGGCCATCTCTAACATTATGACTCATCTCTTTCTTTAAGCTGTTCGG
This sequence comes from Blastocatellia bacterium, assembly GCA_035275065.1. Classification (NCBI taxonomy): domain Bacteria; kingdom Pseudomonadati; phylum Acidobacteriota; class Blastocatellia; species Blastocatellia bacterium. The sequence continues at coordinate 51,309 of DATENM010000090.1, read as the reverse complement.
CGATGATTTCAGAAAACTCGTAAAAGCCGCGGCGCGGGGCGATCCACTCGGCGGCGACGATGGCGCCATCGGCAAAGCCTGCGCGGCTGCGCGCCGTGTGGGTGATCGCCAGGGTGTCGGCTTCGGAGTCAAAGCCGACGGTGTGCGTGCCGGGAATGAAGCCTGCGCGCAGACTGGCGACCGGCACGTCACGCTTCGTTTCGGCTTCGACTTCGCGCTTCAGGAAGATCGCCGTGCCTGATGGCGCGTCTTTCTTAAACTGGTGATGCGCCTCGGTGAGAAACGGCTCGTGTGAGTTGAAGCGGCTAAACAGGCGAGCGCTGTAGCGGGCGATCTTGAACATCAGGTTGACGGCGATGGAAAAGTTCGAGCCGTAGACGAAACCGACCTGCCCCATGTCTACGATGCGGCGCACCTCTTCGATGCGGTCATACCAGCCGGTGGTGCCGACGACCATCGCCCGCCCGGCAGCCGCGACCCGTTTGATGTTATCGATCACCGCCGCCGGTTCAGAGAAATCGATGCACACGTCGGCGTCTTCGAGCCGCCCGCGCGAGCCGGCCAGCGGATCAATGACGCAGACGACTTCGATCTGCCGGCGGCTGGCCGCCTCTTCAACCATCCGCCCCATCTTGCCGTAACCGAGCAACGCGATTTTCATAGTGACAAGTGACAAGTGACAAGTGACAAGAAGTGGCCGAGTGGTGCGTCTTGGCACTCGTCACTTGTCACTTGTCACCGCCCTAGAAGACGCATTCCGTGTTGACCGCCAGGCGCTGAATCTCGGCGCGCGACGGCTGATAGATGATCGTTTCCACCGTGTCGTCGCCGCGGCGCATGCGGTAGGCGATGCCGGCGTCATTGACCAGATAATAATAGCCAGGCGTCTGCTGCTCCTTGCACACTCTGAAGCTGGCAGCGAGTTTCAGGTCGGCGCGCTCGATGCGACCGAGCGGCGTGAAATAGATCGTGAAGAGCTTGCCATGCAGGGTGCGCGGCGCGCGGTACATTTTAGCAAGGCTCGGCGTCAGGAACGAGAAGGTCACTTCGCCGCCATCCACTTTGTAAGGCCCGCCGACCGGCGCATTCGACAGGTCAGCGTCCGTGCCGACCAGTTGCGCGACCTCGCCGGCGGAAGACTGCAACGGCGTCAGGCCGCGCCAGGTGTTTTTGACTACGGGTGCCGGGGCGCTCGGCTTGACGCTGCGCGGCGGCGATTTGAGCCGCGCCGACTGCGCCGCGCTCGATAGCGCCAGCAAACCCGTCACCATTAAGACAATCAGTATTCTTGTTTTCCTCAGCATACACATACGACATTCAACCATTGGGACGACCGGAGAAAATAAAATCAACCGACGGTGATTATAACGCATCGGGCATGCACGGTGCCCGATCAATCATACCGAACCGCAGATGATCAGCCAAACCATGATATGGAGCGATGGCCGGTCACTATTCAAACACCTGCGGGTCGGGAGAGGCGAAAAAGACCTTGTGCAAGCGCGCAATCACCTCGGCGACGGCGGCTTCGGCGACGACCAGATTCATGCTGATGGGCGACGAGCCGTGCAGGATGACGCCGATTTCGGTTTCGTCAATGGCCGCAAAGACGCGGCTCGCAAGCCGCGTGTCGGCGCGCAACTCTTCGCCGACCAGTGAAACGATGGCGCAGTCGCGGTCGAGGCTTACGGTCGCGAACCTGCCGATCTCTTCAAGCAGATCGCGCTGGCGCGCTTCGGTCAATTCGCGCCCGTCAACCGCCGCGGCGACGCTCGAAGCCGAGACGCCGACCAGCAGCGGACGGGCCGCGTGCCGGGTCAGCGCATTGAGCAGCGTCTTCAGGAAATCTTCCGGCGCGACCGCCCGCGTGTCGTTGCTGATGCTCTCGCCTTGCGCATGGATAACCGTGATGGGCCGCTTGTAGGCGATGGACTTGATCAGGTTGGCGCAGCGCGGCGCGGTCGCATTGATGGCGGTGCCGGTCGCCTCAGGCTGCTTCGAGTTATAGATGTGGACGGGGATGTTCTGCCGCGCCGCCGGATGAATGGCTTTCGGGTGCAGCACCTTGGCGCCAAAGTAAGTCAGATCGGCGGCCTCCGCGAACGTGCAAGCCTTGACCGTGCGCGCCTCGGCAAAGATGCGCGGGTCGGTGGTCATCAAGCCTGAAACGTCTTTCCAGATTTGAATGTCGTCTGCGGCGAGCGCCGCGCCGACGACTGCCGCCGTGTAATCCGAGCCTTCAAAGCCGAGCGTTGTCGTCGCGCCTTCGCGGGTCGCGCCGATGAAGCCTTGAATGACCGCGACCTCGCCCCGTTCGATGACCGGTTGAATGACCTCGCGCGCCTTCGCGTTGGTGATGTCGAACAGCGGCGATGCGCCGCCGAAGCGATCATCGGTGATCATGAAGTCGCGCGCGTCGAGCAAGCGCGCCGGCACGCCGCGCTCGGCCAAAGCGTCTGCGACGATTGCCGACGACAACAGCTCGCCGTACGAGAGAATCTTGTCGAGCCCGCGCGGCGGCACTTCGCCGAGGATGGCCAGCCCTTCGAGCAGTTTTTTCAGCTCGTCGAAATGGCGATCAATGATCGAGAAGACGGCGCGCTCAGCAGACGACCTCACGAGCGCGCGGGCTTCGCTCAGGTGGCGAGTCTTCAGGTCGGCGACGATGGCAAGCGTCGTGCGAGCGTCGCCCGCGGCGCTGGCTTCGGCGGCCTGCAAGAGCTTGCGCGTCGTCTTGCCCATTGCCGAGACGACGACGACGGGCCGCTGCTGCAATCGCGCCCGAATGATTTCCGTAACCCGCTCGACGGACGCGGCATCTTCGACCGAAGTGCCGCCGAATTTCATCACAATCATGGTGTAATCCAAAGGAGGCAGGAAGCAGGAGGCAGGAGGCAGGCAGTTGATCTGCAAGCTCCGTTAGGAGTGCGATGTTTATAGTTACCGCCCCCCTAAAGGATGCAAGCTCCGTAGGAGCGCAATGTCAAGATTTCGCCCCTACGGGGCTTCATCATTTTCGCCATCTATCACTATAAACATTGCGTCCCTGCCGGGACTGCCTCCTGCCTCCTGCTTCCTGCCTCCTAATCAAGATAGCCTTGCACCTTCATCAGCTCGGCGTTGAGGATGGCCGCGCCCGCCGCACCGCGAATCGTGTTGTGCGACAGCACGACGAAGCGCAGGTCGAAGACCGGGCACGGGCGCAGGCGACCGACGACGGCGCTCATGCCATTGCCGGCGTCGCGGTCAAAGCGCGGCTGCGGACGGTCGCGCTCGCTCATCACGATCACCGGGTGCTCAGGCGCAAACGGCAACCGCAGCTCTTGCGGCAGGGAAGTGAATTCGGCGAGCACGCGCGTGACTTCTTCGATTGACGGTTTCTTTTCAAACTCGACCGACACGCACTCGCTGTGACCGTCTTCGACGGCGACGCGATTGACGTGCGCGCTGATTTTGCAATCGAGCATCTCGACGTGGTCGCCGGCAAGCCGGCCCATGATCTTGCGCGGCTCGGTTTCGATCTTGTCTTCTTCGCTGCCGCCGATGAACGGAATGATGTTGCCGACGATATCTGTGGCCGACACGCCGGGATAGCCCGCGCCCGACAACGCTTGCAGGGTGACGACGACGGCGCGCTTGATGCCGAAGGCGCGGTCGAGCGGCGCAAACGGCATCACCAGCCCGATGGTCGAACAGTTGGGATTCGTAACGATGGCCCCCGACCAGTTGCGGCGCGCGCGCTGCGTTTTGATCAGGCCGAGGTGGTCGGGATTGACTTCGGGGATCAGCAGCGGCACGTCTTCGTCCATGCGATGGTTCTTCGAGTTGCTGACGACAATGTAACCGGCGCGCGCGAAGTTCTCTTCGACTTCGCCTGCAACCGACGAGTCGAGCCCTGAAAAGACGACACGAGTGTCGAGCGTCGGCTCGCACGGCTTGACCACGCGGTCTTTGACCCGGTCAGGGATGGGCGTGTATTGCCGCCAGAGCGTCGCGTCTTTATAAGGCTTGCCGGCAGAGCGGTCAGAGGCCGCCAGCTCGGTCAGCTCGAACCACGGATGATTCTCTAATAGCTTAACGAATTTCTGTCCGACGGCGCCGGTCGCGCCGAGCACGCCGACGGGTATTTTGTTCGCCATGAGTGACTCCCCAAAGTGTGCGCCCGCTAGATTCAAGCCGGTCGCGCGCCGTCCGCGATTCTCGCTCGTAGCGTCGTGACTATCGCTGTGTAAACGTCCACGGCGCGCAATAGCTCTGACTTTGAAATTCTCTCATGCTCGGTGTGCGCGTCAAGTATCGAGCCGGGGCCGAACAGCAGCGGCTTGCCCCAGTTACTGAGCAGCGGAATGTCTGTGGTGAAGGCGACGACTTCGGTCTCGAAGCCTTCAAGCGCCTCCATAAACACCGCATCACAGGCGAAGCTGTAAGCGATCTCGGCCCGCCCGTTGACCGTCGCTTCAAACAACCGCTTGACCGTCGCGGCATCGGTGACGATGCGAAAGAGCAATTCGGCTTCGGCTTCGGGCGCGATGACGTTCGTAGCGACGCCGCCACGGATGATGCCGATGTTCAACGTCGTAGGGCCGAGCCTCGCATCGGTCGGTAATTCAAGGCGGCGCAGGTCGGCGAGAATGTCGAGCAGCTTATCAATCGCGGACTCGCCAATGTGCGGATAGGCCGAATGCGCGGCGCGCCCTACGGCCTTTAAAGCGGCTCTGAGAGCCCCTTTCGAGCCGAGCGCCAGGCGCGATTCGGTCGGCTCGCCGTTAATCAGATAGCGCGAGCGATTGGCGATCTGGTTGGCGGCGCGCGCCCCGGCGCTGCCGGCCTCTTCACCAACGACAAGCAGCAGCCCGAAGTCCGTACCACCCGCGGCAAGCAATTGCTCGGCGGCTTTGACCATCGCCGCAATGATCCCTTTGGCGTCGCAGGCACCGCGCCCGTAGATGGCTTGCTCGTCTTCGCGAAACTCGACGTAAGGCGGCACGGTGTCTGTGTGCGTGGACATCACGACCCGCGGCTCGCCGTGGCGGGCATAGAGGTTCGGGCGGTTGGCTTCGGCTTCCTGCAATTCGACCTTGAAGCCCATGCGGCTCAGGTAGTCGGCCAGGAATTCGGCCACGGCTTTTTCCTCGCCGCTGATGGATGGAATCTCGATCAGCCGGCGGGTCAACTCGAATACATTCATCATGTGATGATCAGGGGGCGGGCGGCGCGAGCCTTATTGAATCGCATCGCTCTGGTGCTGGAAGGCGTCGTCCTTCTCCGGCGTCGGCTTGGCGATGTAAGGCTCGAAGCAGACGCGGCAGCGCGCCTCGTAAGAGATATCGCCGACTTCGATCTGCGAATTGCCACCCGAGACGCGCTGCGAATAATGCGCCGGGCCGCCGCAGCGCACGCAGACCGCATGCATCTTGGCGACGTATTCGGCCACCGACAGCAGCGCCGGCATGGGGCCGAACGGGCGGCGCATGTAATCCTGATCCAGCCCGGCGGCGATGACGCGGATGCCGGCGTCGGCCAGTTCCATACAGAGGTCTACGATGGGGTTATCGAAGAACTGCACTTCGTCAATGCCGACGACCTTGACGCCAAAGACGAGGTTGGCGCGCAGCTCGGCGGTGTTGGCGACGGCGATGGCATCGATGCCGCGGTTGTCGCGCGAGATGATGCGCTTGGCATCGAAGCGGTTATCAATGGCCGGCTTGAAGATCTGCGTGCGCTGGCGGGCGATCTCGGCGCGGCGCACGCGGCGGATCAACTCTTCGCTCTTGCCGCTGAACATGCCGCCGGCGATTACTTCGATCCAGCCGCCTCGGTGAGTCAATACGTCCATTCGTTCTCCCCTACTCTGCTGCCGTCCGCTGCTCTACGGATGATTGGAAATATGCCCTTCGACGATGCGGATGAGCGCGTTGATTCTCTCGTCCTGCTCTTTCCCCTGTTCGCGCAGCGCGGCGATCTCCTGCGTGTTTTTCTCGGCGAGCCTGCGGCTTTCTTCCATCAGCCTGCCGGTTTCTTCTTGCTGCTTTTCGATCCGCTCAAGCCGCTCATCATGACTGCGGGCCACCTCGATCAGCGCGACGAGTTGTTGGCGGCTTTCCTCAATGCGCGTATTTTGGATGCGCTCTACTTTTGGGAGTTCGGCTATCGCTTCGCGAAGATTTGCTTGTAATTCAACGAGGGCCTCTATCTTGTTGTTGATTCGCCGTTCTAATTCGTCATTGCTCATTTTCGCCTCGCTTCAATTCAGCTTGCTCTGCAATCGTCTGAGGGCGCGCGCCGCCAGCACGTACTGCGGATTCAACTGAAGCGCCGCCTGATAATGATCGAGCGCGTCGTAATAGCGGCGCTCGGCTTCATAGACCCGACCGAGATTGAAGTGCGGATAAAAGCTGGCTTCATAACGCGGCGCCGTGAGCGCGCGCCGCAACCAGGGCAGCGCCCCTCTCAGGTCGCCTCTCTCAATCAGGTAAGCGCCGATGTCGTTATACGGATTTCCGAAGTCGGGGTCAACCTCAATCGCCCGATGGCATTCGGCAATCGCTTCGTCGGTCAGCCCCATGAAACTGTACGTCCATCCCAGGAAGGTGTGCGCCTCGGCAGTCGGGCGCGCCGCAAGCGATTGTCTGTAAAGCTCGGCGGCCTCGTCCAGCTCGCCGCGCATCTGCGCTTCGTAAGCCGCCTGGAACAAGCGCAAAGCCTCGCGCTTGGCGGCCTCTTCGTCGGCGCTCAGGTATTCGGCGCGACCGAAAGGCATGTCGCCGATGCCGGTTTCGAGCGCCACCAGCCGGCGGCCCTCGGTTAAAGGTGTCTGTGACATAAGGGCTCTACATTTTGGATTTTGGATTTTGGATTAAGGGAAACGCACCCGATAGAATCTGTAGCCCTCTGCCAATCTAAAATCCAAAATCGCCGGCGCGAAGCGCCAAGCCATGAAAATCCAAAATTCCTACTGCGCTGGTCGCTGCTGGCCGCGATGGCAGGTGTAACAACTGACGCGCGCCGCGCCGATCTTGGCGTTGGCGTCCCTGACCAGAGCGATCATCTTGCGCGCCGTCTGCTTCTCCGGCTTGTCGTCTTTCTCGAACTGGTCTTTGATGTGACAGAAGGTGCAGTCAACGCCGAGCGAATCTTTGAAAGCGAACATGATCTTCATCAAGCGTTCGGCGGGCAGCCCCTTGAGCATCTGGATGTTTTTATACTTTTGCTCGGTGCGCTCTTCTTTGTTGCCGGCAGGCAGCGGGTCGAGTGACGGCAGCGACACGCTGGTTGCGCCGGCGTTCGAGCCGGGAGCCGCGGCAGGGGTTTCGCCCGCCGGCGCATCACTCGCGCCCGGCGGCAGCGGCCCGGCGGGGACGGTCTTGCCCGGCTCGATGGTCGGGTGATTCGGCGGCAGTTGCTGATTCGGGCCGCCGTTGACCGACAGATTGCCCCCGCTCGCGGCGACGTTCTGCTGCGAAGCGCTGGTGCCCGGATACATGGCATTGCCGACAAAGAAGCCAATGACCAGCCCGGCCACAATGCCGATCAAGCCATAGCCGACGTATTCTTTCTTCATGGCGGTTTGCTCCAGCCGCGCTGCCTGCGCCTCTGGCGCAATCTGTCGGATTGCGTCACCCCAGGCGAAATTCGATTTAATGCCCGTCGCGGCCGCGGTTTTAAATTCCGGATTGCTTGCCCTTATAATGACGGCTTCAATCGCCAACCATTTTAACACAGCAAGGAATCGAGAACGAATGCGCCCGCCGATCATGACGGACTGAAGAAACGGCGCGGCGCACCTCTTTGCCTGCCTTTCTGCGACTGGTCATGCGGCCGTGCTGAAGCTGTGGTTTCTTCTTTTGCTTTGCGATAAAATGCGGCGCGAAGGGGGGCAGTCGAGATGGAGATTAAAACCGTGTTGGCCGAAGACGCGCCGGCGCCGGGCGGGCATTACTCGCAGGCGGTCGTCTACAACGGACTGGTCTTTGTCGCCGGGCAATTGGCCATCAAGGCGAACGGCGAGCGCGTGCTCGATTCCATCGAGGCGCAGACCGAGCAAGCGATGGCCAACGTCGCCGCCATCTTGCGGGCCGCCGGTAGCGACCTGGGCCGGCTATTGAAAGTCACGATCTACATTTCGGACATCGATCTATGGGGCGCGGTCAATCAAGTCTATGCGCGGCTGATGGGCGAACATCGCCCGGCACGCGCCGTCGTGCCTGTCAAAGAGCTGCACTACGGCTTTCAGATCGAGATCGAAGCCATCGCCGCGCTGGGCGATTGACAGGAGCAGTGAAGGATGGCGGATTGGGTGAAGGACGAGCTAAAGCTCAAGGAGAATCACACCTGGCGCGCGCCCAACGGTTATCGCATCTTTGTTGCCGACCGCGGCGCGGTGCGTTTCAACATTCCCGAAGGCTGGGTCATCGAGCCGGACTCTGATTCGATCAAGTTCTACGATGCCAAACCGCCGGACGACAACTGCCGGCTCGCCTGCTCTTACCTGCGCCTGCCGCCGCAGGTGGATTGGAGCAGCCTGCCGCTCGCCGACCTCATCAACGTCGCCTTGAACGGCGATGAAAGAGGGCCGCGGCGCACAGGCGAGATCACCCACAAACAGCGCGCCGATCTGGAAGTCGCCTGGGCCGATTACACCTTCACTGACCCTGTGTTGAAGCGCCTGGCCTATACGCGGCTGTGCATCGCCCGCGGCTCGCTCATCCAGGCGCTGATTACATTCGAGTACTGGCCCGAAGACGCGGCGCGGCTGGCGGCGGTCTGGGCCGAAGTGATCCGCTCGCTGCAACTGGGCCGCTATGTCAAAGACCCGACCGTCGGCGATGTCTTGCATTAGATTCTGATCGAAGGGGGTGAGCGATGCGCCAAACTCTATTGATTGCCCTATTGATTGCGATGATGATGATCGGCAGCGCCGCGGCTTGCTACGCGCAGGCGAGCGGCAACGTCGCCTATTCGCAGCAGGGCGGCCAGGCGCGCGCCGAGCAGAACGAGCGCAACAAACGCGTCGTCGCGCCGACCGAAGCGCCGCCCTCTGCGACCACGATGTTTGTCGAAGCCAGCGTCTTGATGAACGTCAAAGCCGACGAGTACGTTGCCATCTTCGGCGTCAACCAGGAATGCATGACGGTGCCCGAATGCAACCAGCAGATGGACACGACGGTCGGCGGTTTCATCACCGAGCTGCAACGGCTCGGCGTCGGCAAAGATGATGTCTTTGTTGATTTCGCAGCGCAGAACAAGATCTACTCGTATCAGCTCTCTGGCTCGGTCGCCAAGCAGCGGCTTTCGGGCTTCGAGCTGAAGAAGAACGTCGCCATCCATTATAAAGACAAGCTGTTGCTCGACCGCCTGGTGATCGCGGCGTCGCGCTCGAACATCTTCGATCTGATTAAAGTGGATTACCTCGTCCGCGACACGGCCGGCGTGCAGAACCGTTTGATGGAAGAGGCGGCGCGCGTCGTCAAGCAAAAAGCGGCGCGCTACGAGCGCCTGCTCGCCATTCAGCTTCAACCGCCGGCGCAGGTCTACGCCGAGCGCCACAGCATCTACTTCCCGACAGAGATGTACGACTCTTACACGGCCTATGAAACGGATGATGTCAGCCCCGACTTCTACCGCGAGCGCTACACTGTGCAGAGCGCCCGTAAGAGCCGCACCTTCTTTTTCAACCCGCTGAACGCCGACGGCTTCGACGCAGTGGTCAACCCCGTCGTCATTGAGCCGGTCGTACAGTTCACGCTTTATCTCAAGGTGAAGTACGAGATCGAGCCGCCGAAGAAGTAAGCCGGCGCCGGCTCGCTTCAAAAGCTGAGAGGCGATGGGCGGGGCATCCCATCGGTGACTCACCTGAACCGGATAACCTGCGGCTATTTCCTGGGAGAACAATCGATGCGACTTGTAAGAACGCTTGCGCGGCTCTTCGTCATTGTGCCGCTCCTCCATTTAGCGACACACGCCTACGCGCAACCGCCGAGCGCCGACGAGGTCAAAGCCAGTTACACCAAGACAGAAGTGCGGATCACGATGCGCGACGGCGTCAAACTCTTCACATCCATTTACCTGCCCAAAGACCAGGCGCAAAAATATCCGATTCTCATGCAGCGCACTCCCTACAGCGTTGCCCCTTACGGAGCTGACGCCTTCAAGACTTCGCTGGGGCCGTCACCGCTGTTTCAGAAGGAAGGCTACATCTTCGTTTACCAGGACGTGCGCGGGCGCTTTATGTCCGAAGGCGGCTTCAAAATGATGACGCCGTACAAGACTGTGAAGGCGGGGCCGACCGACGTTGACGAGTCCACAGACACCTGGGACACGATTGAGTGGCTGATTAAGAACGTGCCGAATAACAACGGGCGGGTCGGTGTCTGGGGCATCTCCTTCCCCGGCCATTACGCCGCACAGACCGTCATCGATGCCCACCCGGCGCTGCGGGCGGTGTCGCCGCAGGCCCCGATGGCGGACAATTACCTGGGCGACGATCTGCACCACAATGGCGCTTTCTGTGTGGAGGACGCCTTCCTCTTCGCTTCCTTCTTTGGCCCGCCGCGCCCTGGCCCGACGACCGAAACGCCGAGCCCCTTCGACTACCCCACGCCTGACGGATACAAGTTCTTCCTTGAGATGGGATCGCTTGCCAACGCCAACACCAAATACTTCCACAACCAGATCAGCATCTGGAACGAGTGGATGCGGCACGGCAATTACGATGATTACTGGCAAGCGCAGAACGTCCCGAAGAACCTGACGCAGGTTAAATCCTCGGTCGCGGTATTGACGGTCGGCGGCTGGTTCGACGCTGAAGATTTACAGGGGCCGTTGAAGATTTATGAGGCGGTCGAGAAAAACAACCCGAAGACTTACAACGCGATTGTCATGGGGCCGTGGTTTCATGGCGGCTGGGCGCGTAGCGATGGCGAAAACCTTGGCAACGTACATTTCGGCTCGAAGACTTCGGAATTCTACCGGCAGAATATCGAGCTGCCGTTCTTCAATTATTTTCTGAAAGACAAGGGCGAGAATAAATTGCCCGAAGCTTATGTGTTCAACACGGGCGCGAACCGGTGGCGGTCGCTATCCGAGTGGCCGCCGAAGAATGTCGAAGCAAGGCGCTTTTACTTCGACGCCAGCGGCAAGCTGCCGGCGACAGCGCCGGCGGCGAAAGGGTGTTTTGCCGAATACGTGAGCGACCCGGCCCGGCCCGTCCCATTCGTCAACTACACGACGATCTACACGCCGCGCGAGTACATGACCGACGATCAGCGCTTTGCGGCGACGCGCCCTGATGTTGTGGTCTTTCAGACCGAGCCGCTGGGCGGGGAGATGACCGTGGCCGGGCCGGTCCACATCAGCCTCGACGTTTCGACGACGGGTACGGATTCGGATTTCGTCGTCAAGTTGATCGACGTCTACCCCGACGACGCGCCCGACAACGAGCCGAACCCGGCGGGCGTGAGGATGGGCGGCTACCAGATGATGGTTAGAGGCGAGCCGTTCCGCGCCAAGTATCGAAAGAGCTTCGTTAAACCCGAAGCGATGGTCCCAGGAAAGATGACACGCATCGAGTTCGACATGCCGGACATCTTTCACACCTGGCTGAAAGGGCACCGCTTGATGGTGCAGGTGCAGAGCAGCTGGTTCCCGTTTGTCGACAGGAATCCACAGCGGTTCGAGGACATCTATAGCGCCAAAGACACGGACTTTCAGAAAGCGACCCAGCGCATCTACTGCTCGTCGCATGTGACGCTGCGGGTCGTGAAGCCGACCGAAGCGGGCAGGTAAGAAATCAGACGGGCGTAGCAAGAAGCGTCGCCATGAATCTGCACCGCTGCCCGCTGGCCGGCGTTCAGGCGCTCAGACGCCCGGTCGAGTGGGTGAGCGTTTCAAGTGCTGAAGCGTCTACTAATCAGAGTTGTGTCAGGGCTGCCTGAGAGAAGAAGTTTCCCGTGCACCCGTCTGCACTTTTCCGCCGCCCGACTTCGGGTCAATCATATTTTGGATTTCATCCAGTAGCCCTTTATCCAGGGGCCCCTCAATCTTCTTGCTGTTAGTTACCTTATCTTTGGCTTGCTTGATGCTATCTATCCGTTGACGTAACTCGGAGAGGTGATCGGCGGAGATGAGGTCCCAGACCTTCGTCGTTTTGTCGTCAGCGCTAATCGTGGCGAGGTAAAGATGTTGGCCAGTTCGGTTCGGCTGGTTGCCCTGATCCCAGAATGCAAGGCCCGTGACATGGCCATGATGCCCATTCAGGGTCAGCAATAACCTCGGCTTTGTTTTGTCGTTCCCCGCAGCATCCCAGATTTTCACGGTTTTGTCTTGACTGGCCGTGGCGATGAGTTTTCCGTCGGGGCTGAAAGCGGCTTGTACGACCGCGCCATCGTGAGCCCTGGGACCACCTTCAGTATTCCAGGAGGCATCTGATAGATCAAAACTCGCGGGCTTTGGTTGCTTAGAGCCTGCTTTACACGACCCCAGTTCAATATCCCACACCTTGGCCGTCCTATCCTTGCTCACCGTGACCAGGCGGGACGCATTAGGCTTAGACGCATTAGGCTTAACGGCAGGATCAAAGGCGACGCCGATCACCGCCTGGGTGTGACTATCCCACTTCAACCGACATTGACCACTATGCACATCCCGAATTTCGGTTTTACCGTCTTCGTGAGCAATCGCAACGAGACTCCCGTCTTTATTGAAGGCCATACTGTTTACGAGATAGTTGTTTCTCGTCCCGAACAATATACTAGGCCAGGCGAGAAGGTTTGGCTTTCTCCAACTGCGCTTCGGATGACCACGTAAGTCCCCTACTGCCCAGGACCAAAATATACTTGCGTTAGCTAATAGATAACCCTTCTGCTGCCCATGTCTTAGCTTTGGGAAGTCGATTTCGTTGCTGAAAGCCATCCCATTAATCGGGTGATAGTGGCGAGTTATTTTTTCGGGGAGGATTTCCTCATTACCGCTCTCTATTTTACCGAATCTCAGATCCCCGTGATCCGAGCCGACACCGAACATCTCGCCGTCCGGGCTTACAGAGGCGACGGTTATCTTACCGAACTTCTTATCCTTATTCTCCGGATCAATTTTAATCTGGTGCTTTTCATAAGGAACCCCGGCGTTCACAAAATCATTGTCGATATGATCCGGGAGCTTCCAGACACGGGCCTCTCCGTCTATTCCAACAGTCACCGGTTTTCCGTCCTTATTGAACGCGACGTCGGTAACTTCTCTGTTCTCCTTGAAACTGGCGACCAGGTGAGATGCCCGTAGCGCTTTCTCTAAAGCTTCGAGCCCATCCGATATGGCCTGCTTGCGGTCCCGCTCATACCCGGCTTGATCCGGCAGCGCTTCGCCGCCAACGCTCAGAAGTGGCTTCACCGCCTGCATCGCCCATTGAATTCGCTGCGTTCGCGGTTTGAGCCATGGATTCGGCTCGTCTTGCGCCGCTTTATCCGCATTCGCATGCGACTTGGATAACTTTTGTTCGGCCTGCGCAATGGTTAGTGCCTCCTTGGCTTTGTTTTTTGACGCCTCGGCGGCGTCCTTTGACGCCTGGGCGGCGGCCAGTGAAGCGCGTAATGCTCCCTCAGCTATCTCGGCCTTTTTCTGCGCCGCGTAGGCCCTTTTGCTGTCGGCCTCAGCCTTAATTTGCAGATCCTTTGCTTTTGAAGCGTTCGCCTCTGCTATTGCTTTCTGGCGGACCGCATCTTCAGCATTCTTCTTAGCTAACGCCGTTGACTTGGTTGCCACCTTTTCTGCATCTCTCGCCATCTTCAACGCTGCCTGCAACTCGTTATTCTTTGAGTACAATTCATTCTTACTTATTTCCATATCCTCGTTTTGTTTCTTAATCACCGCCGTCTGTTTATCGAGTTCCGTATTCCTTGCTGTCAATTTGTCGTTCGTCTTGTTCAAGCTGTAGGAAATGGCGAGCAAAGCAACTATAAAAATTAAATTCAACGCCAGTCCCAGGATGCCCAGTCGCCTGAGCCAGTCTATCCCCAGGTGCTCCCTGATCCACTTTCTGTTGAATACTTTTCTGTAGATGCGATTGCGCACGCGCAGCGTGCCCCGTTCGGCCTTGACGATGCCCGACAGCTTCAAACGGGATTTGACCCGCGACCGCTCCTCGTCGCGCACCGCCGGCAAGCCTCGCCGCACCTTTCTGTAGGCGGCCAAGACCTTGGCCGGTTCCCTCGTGCGCTTGGTTAGCAGGTCGCGCACGGCGGTCAGGTTGGAATCTTTCCTGGTATTCTCGCCGAAGAAGGTCTTGGCCACCAGGCGGTCAACATCACTCTTCAACCATTTCTCCTGACCTCCGTTGGCTATCGCTCGACAGAGGCGCTGGGTCAGGAACGGGTGGCCTTGCGTCCATTTCAGCACGTAGCCGAGCACCCGCGCGGCCTCTTTGGCCGGCAGCCCGAAGCCTTCGGCGAGCGGCAAGGCTTCTTCAAAGGTGAAGTCCGTCAAGTCGACGGCAGACATATTGATGTTGAAGGATGTCCGGTTCGGGTCGCTGATCAGATCTCCCGGCGTCGCTACGCCGATGAGCACGAAAGACAGGCGGCGCAGGTTGTGCGTATTCGGGCGCGCGTTAAACAGGTGGCGGATGGCAATGAAGAAATCGTCCGAGAACGCCAGCGACAGCGTCGTGTCGATCTCGTCGATGAAGATGACGACCCGCTCCTTGATTCTGCTCAACAGCACATCTTCAAAAAACAAGGCGAGCCGGTCCGTCTCCCCCAAATGATCATTCTCCTGCCACCAGGTCTTCAGGCAATCCCACTCGGGTATTAATTTTTGCGCGATCCGGTTCAGTATGCTCAGATACCACTGGTCACGGGTGACTTCGACGCCTATTCTGGAAAGATCAATGATGGCTGAGCAGATGCCTTCATCGGCGAGCCTTTTAGCGGTTCGAAACATCAGGCTCGATTTGCCGACCTGGCGCGTCGCCAGTACGTAGGCGTACTCGCCGCGGCGGCATAGCTCCAAAAGCTTCGTGTCGCCCTTGCGTGAGATGTAAATCCCGTTGCTGACCGGGCCGCCCGGCGTGTAAAGCTTATTTGACATTGAAGTACTCCTTGAAATACCGGTTATACAATTCACAGCGCGGCACAATCGTGTTGCCCTGAGGGCGCACCAGCCCTCGCCTCCGCAGCTTGAAGCGCAGCGGCTCGTCGCAGTCCTCGTGACGCAGCACCTTGATCATCGCGTTTCTCAACGATTCATTTTCACGTAACCACGAGCCGTAAGCAGACAAGTGCGTGCCGAAGGGGCCTTTATCCTGATAAGCCGCGTCGATGAATTCATCCAGCCCATAAGTTCCCCTGGCGATCAGGTATAGCGTACTCTGCCAGAGGTACGGATGTCCGCCGATAATCCCCATCAGCTTCATCAGGTGCGAGACCTTCAGCGGCGACCCGTAACATTGGTTCAGCCTTTCCACCTCCTCCTTGCCGAAATCTTGCAATTCGACAACCTCGGTTACGTTAAACGGCGATTGATTGGGATCGTCGATCAGCTTGTGCGGCTCGAGGGAGGTTACCAATACGAGATCAAGTTTATTGAAGCATTCCTCTGTGTGGCGGTCGTTGTGCCAGTTCCGCAGGATGGCAAAGAAACTGGAACGGAACCGCGTATCAAGTAACCGATCAACTTCATCCAACGCAATGACCAGGGGGCGTGGACGAGGTTGCAAAAGGCGCCGTACATAATTGCTGCAATTGTCCCCGAGACTCAACCACTCGTCCCAGTCGTCCATGCGGTTTGGGACGCTTAAACGATTCGCGAGCACGGCACAGAAACGCCGGTGAAAGGCGACGCTGTCTCCAAAGTCCAGGTCATTAAAGGCGGTCGTGAAATTGATTAGAGCCACCTCTTTCCCGGCCTCTTGCGCCGCCTCGATCATACGGCGCAAGAAGGAGCTGCCGCCGGCCTGCCCGCAAGCCTGAATCGAGATGGTGACGCCCTCGTCTTTTTGTCTGATCGAGGCGAGCGCCGGGCTGTCAACGCCGGAGCGCTCGACGTAGAAGCGCGATTGGGGTGACAAGGTCCCCGAAGGGACAGCGGGCGGCAGCCCCATCTCCGGCGGCAGTTTCACAGCGAGCTGTTGTTGGCTCGGCTCACTGAGCGCTGGCGGCGCACTTTCGTCGGCTGAATCGCCTGCCGGAACAATGTCGAACAGGCGGGAGTTGGGCGCCCGCAGGTAAAGCACCGGCGTCCCCCATTCGCATCCCAAACTTTTTTTGCTGAACATCTGCTCACGGGCACAGGTCAGCGCCGACTCCACGGTCTCGCCCCTGGCCAGTGACTCATAGAAGTTACGCGCGAAAACAATCGCCGCCTCATCGGAAATCTCAAACTGCATGGCAATAACAGCGGGGATGCCCATCTTGGTCAGGCTCTGCGCGACCCCGGAGAAGATGTCTGTCGAGGTTGCCTGCGCGCTGTCGCAACAATTCAGAATGGCTAACCTGAGCGTGCGGTGATTGTGCAGTATGGTCGCTAATCTGTCGCCGCTCTCAAACTCGCTGTGCTTCTCATCATTCTCCAGGACGACCGTCCCTTCTTCTGCTGCCCGGTCGAACCACCCATGCCCGATGTAATGAAAGACGTGATAGGGTTCCCGTCTAACCTCGGCCTCTTTCAGCTCTCTTTGTAGTGCCTCCAGGGATGGGGTCTCCAATTGCTTGATCCGCACCCTGTTCCCAAGTTTAGCGACGACTCCCTGCATGTAATCTAGCTCTTGATCGCCTGCCACACTCTCCTGGTTGTCGGGGGTTGAAATCAGCACCAGGATCGAGAGTTGCTCCACTTTTGCTAAAGGCGGGTCTTCGAAAGGCAGGTCAATATAACGGACAAGCGAAAATTGATTGTCCAGGGCCAGGTGCTGTCGGTACTCGTCATATAAGAACTCCCAGGGGAGGTTGGCCAGTTTCGGGACGTCATTCAGCCGCAGGCGGATGCGCAGCTTGGCGTGTTTCTTGGAAGCCGATGCCTGGCTCTGATGAAGGCAGTGACCGACCGGCCCATTAAACAAAGCCTGGTACAAGTTATTCCCGAATCCTCTGGGCGTCACTTCATCTGGCCGGACAGCGCTGCGCACACGCCGGGGCGGTCCGAACAGCTCTAAGTAATCATTCAAGTTCTCGTCCGTGAATGGGAGATCAAATGTGTGGGTGAACACGCCCTTCGCCAACTTGGATTCGGCGCGGGCAGAATAGCGGGGCGTTCCTCCTGATAGCTGAATCAGCACGTCCAGGTCATAATAGTTATCCGTCATACTACCTCCTCGACCGGGCTAATGGGGATGGCGTTGAATTAAGGCTCGTGCCCCTCCGCCTTATTACGCTTCCAGGTTAACGACACCTTGAAGTTCGCTTCCGCATCTGAGGATGCAATAAACGCGCTCGCCTTGGCGCTTAGCTTGATGCCGAATTCGACGCCGATCTGGTCAGGCGGGTCACTGATGCTTTTTAGCTTATCAACGATTGCTGAGGCCGCCGGCTTGATCTTCTCTAACGCACTCTCAAATGTTTGTTTCGCCTGTTCTGCAACCTCGGTCGGGCTGATCGAGCGAATCCCGGTTCGTATCTCAGGATCATCGACCTCAATTAGAAGAGTGCCGCCCTGTTCTAAAGGGACTTCAACAATACGTTTCATGATGTCAGCCTCGGGATGGAGGGTTTTGCCTATACTGCCAAAAGAAGGAAGCTTTGATAACTCACCGCGGTAGGATAACCGAGAGGTTTATCAAGCTCTCCACAATCACAACCACTTTCGAAGAGTGACCACGAGCGGGCGGCATTATATCACCAGAGAAGCCTTTTGCAACATAATTATGAAAAAGGTTACAAACCAGCGTGTAGCCCGGCAAGGCAATGACAAGAACGATAGGAACTCACGCTGGCGAAGCTGAAGATCGATCATTTCAAAAGTTGGCTGGCGATGACCAGCTTTTGAATCTCCGAGGTGCCTTCGTAGATGCGCAGGGCGCGGACGTCGCGGTAGAGATGCTCGACCGCCGCGCCGCGCACCAGCCCGGCGCCGCCATGAATCTGCACCGCCGCGTCAATAATCCGTTGCGCGCTCTCGCTCGCATACAGCTTGGCCATCGCCGCTTCGGCGGTGATTCGTTCAGCGCCCTGGTCTTTGCGCCACGCGGCGCGATAGACCAGCAAGCGCGCCGCGTCTAATTCAACCGCCATCTCGGCAATCTTCATCTGCGTTGCTTGAAAGTCGGCGAGCGCCCGCCCGAACTGCACACGCCGCTTCGCGTACCCGATTGCCTCGTCCAGCGCCCGCCACGCCAGCCCGCAGGCGGCGGCCCCGACCGTCGGGCGAAAGGTGTCGAGCGTCTGCATGGCGATCTTGAATCCCGCGCCCTCGTTGCCCAGGCGGTTCGCCGCCGGCACGCGACAACCATCAAAGCGCAGACGGCCAATCGGGTGCGGCGCGATCAGCTCAAGCCGGGCTTCGACCGCAAAGCCCGCCGCGTCGCGCTCGACTAAAAATGCCGAGATGCCGCGATGCCCGGCCTCCATGTCAGTCTTCGCAAAGACCGTGTAGAAGTCGGCCAGCCCGGCGTTCGAGATGAACGTCTTGGTGCCTTCGATGACATAGCTGTCGCCGTCGCGCCGCGCCGTCGTCTTGAGCGCCGAAACGTCCGAGCCGGCGTCGGGCTCGGTGATGGCGAAGGCGGCGATGGCCGCGCCCGATTTGACGCGCGGCAGCCAGCGGCGCTTGAGCGCGTCGTCGCCGGCAATCGTCACGGGGAAGCTGCCTAGACCCTGCATGGCGAACATCAAATCCGAAAGTGACGAATCATACGAAAGATGCTCGCGGGCGACGCACAGCGCCCGCACGTCGAGCGGCGCGCTAAGGAAATCCGCCGGCACCGCGTAAGCGAGCAAGCCCTCGTCGGCAAGCGCCCGCACGAGCCCGCGCGCCTGCTCGTCTTCGCCGGCAGTCGTCTGGCGCGGGCGTTCGCGGTTGAAGCGGTCAACCTGTGCGGCAAGCTCCGTGTGATGAGTGTCGAGAAAAGGCGTGTCAATCATAAGCAGCTCAACTTTCGTATGTGGCGCAAGCTGTTAGCTTGCGCGAGTCTTTGCGCAGTCTAACAGCTTGCGCCACATCAAGCTCTAAAGGGTCAAACCACCTGGTTTTCTTCTGCGAGTAACTGTGTGACCCGCGCCACACAACTGGCGCCGCCGTCGCGCGCCAGCAATCGAATGCGTGTGCGGCGCGCTAAGAAATCTTCGACCGTGACCGTCATCTCGCGGCGCGCGGCATAAACCGTTTCGGCCTCGATGTGCGGCAAGTCGGCGATCAGTCGTCGCTTTAACACTTCGCGCCGGCGCGTCAGCTCAAGCACGGCGACGCCGTTGCCGCCATAACTTTGCAGCAGGTGTTCAGCCGTCTGCCGCGGCACGGCATACTCATCAGCGAGACGGGCGGCTTCCGCGCCCAGGTCACCCGTCAGAAGTGCGCTGCCGGCCAGCTCGATCTCGGCGGTGCGGCTGTGCGTTGACGTGAGGCGCGCAGGGGCGTGCGCCGCCAGCCGCTTGAGGGCGAGGTCAACCGCGCGCTCGGCCATTGCCCGCCACGTTGTCAGCTTGCCGCCGATGATCGAGATCATCCCTGCTTGCGTTTCAATGATCGTTTCGCGCCGCGACAGCTCTTTGGTCGCGCTCGCGCCGCCAGCGGCCAGCGGGCGCAAGCCGGCGAATGTGCTGATGACATCTCGCATCGTGATGCCCGCGTCGGGAAAACTTCGCGCCGCCGATTCGACAACGCGGCGCACTTCCGCGGCAGTCGCCCGCGGCTCTTCGGGATGGCCGACATAGTCCGTATCAGTCGTGCCGATCACCGTGCGATTCTGCCACGGGATGACGAAAAGAAAACGCTGCTCGCCCAGCGACGGGATCAAGACCGCCGCCCGATTGCTCAACTTCTCGGCAGGCAACACGGCGTGAATGCCTTTCGATGGGCGCAAGCTTTTCGGTGCCGCCGCATCGCTCATGCGGATGACCTGATCGGCCCAGACGCCTGTGGCATTGATTACAATTCGCGCGGCGGCGGTCAAACGCTCGCCGCTCAAGCGGTCGCTGATTTCAACGCCCGCGATGTAGCCGTCACGCTCGACGAAGCCGGTGGCGGCGACGTAATTGGCGACCACTGCGCCGTGCGCCGCTGCCGTCTTGATGATCTCGATGACCAGTCGCGCGTCGTCGGTCAGGCCATCGTAATAGAGGAAGGCGCCGCGCAATCCCTCGGCTGACAGGTGCGGCGCAAAGGTCAGCGCCTCGGCAGGCGGCAGCCAGCGATGGCGGGCGAAGTTTTGCCGGCCCGCCAAGCCGTCATAGAGCGTCAGCCCGGCGCGCAGTTTTAGCACCCGGTTGCCGAGCGGCGAACGTTCGCCGGTTTTATAAACTGGAACCAGAAACGGCAGCGGCGCGCTCAGGTGCGGCGCGTTTTTCCGCAAGCGCGCGCGCTCGCGCAAGCCTTCGCGGACGAGCCCCAGCTCGAAGCGCTCAAGGTAACGGAGGCCCCCATGAATGAGCTTTGACGAGCGCGAGCTGGTGCCGCTGGCAAAGTCACGCTGTTCGACCAGCGCGACCGTCAGGCCACGCGCCGCCGCGTCGAGCGCCACACCCGCGCCGGTCGCGCCGCCGCCGATCACGACGACATCGAACCGCTCACGCCGCATGCGCTCAAGGTTCGCCGCGCGCGTTCTCAGCGAAAGCTCCGGCGCCGTGCTATTTCTCGCATTGCTCATCTGCGACCCTCCCCAACTGTAGTCGAAGCCTGCCGGCCAGGCAAAGCGCGCCGCCGCGCGCGGCGGCGCGCTTGCGCCGGCTTCATCGAGCAGGTACGATGCTGCGCGATACGCCGCAAAGGATCAACATGCCCGGACTGCTCGAAGGCATTCGCGTCATCGATTTTGGGCGCTTCATCGCCGCGCCCTACTGCGCCATGCTGCTTGCGGATTTCGGCGCCGACGTTATCCGCGTCGAGCGGCGCGAGGGCGGCGAAGACCGTCGGCTCGGCCCGGTCACCGGCAGCGGCGAAGGCGGGCTCTTCTTGAACCTCAACCGCAACAAGCGCGGCATGACGCTCGACCTCGCGCACCCGGTGGCTGAAGAAATTGTCCGCCGCCTTGTCCACAGCGCCGACATCGTCATCGTTAATCTGCCTATTGGCGTGATGCGAAAGCTCAAGCTCGATTACGACCGCCTGCGGCAGATCAAAGAAGAGATCATCCTGGTGCGCGCGTCAGCCTTCGGCCCCGACGGGCCATACCGCGACCGTATCGGCTTCGACGGCGTCGTGCAGGCGATGAGCGGCGCGATGAGCCTGACCGGCTTTCCTGATGGCCCGCCCGTGCGCTCCATCGTCTCGTGGGTGGATTACGGCACGGCGCTGCACGCCGCTTTCGGGGCGATGGCGGCTCTGTATCATCGCTTACAAACCGGGCGCGGCCAGGTCATAGACGTTTCGCTGCTGGCGACCGGCGTGACGTTCATGATGCCGCTGCTCGCCGAGCGCCAGGCGACGGGGATTCGCCGCGAGCAGTCGGGCAATACAGGATACTACGCCGCGCCCGCCGACGCTTATCGCGCGCGCGACGGCTGGCTGCTGGTGCCGACCATCGGTGATGACATGTTTCGCCGCTGGGCGCGGCTCGTGGGCCGCGCAGACTTGATCGAAGACCCGCGCTGCAAAGACGACATCATGCGCGCCGCTCATGCCGACCTCATCAACGCGGTGATGAAAGCGTGGTGCGCGGCGCGCACGCGCGACGAAGCGCTCGCCGAGCTTGAGCGCGCCCGCATCCCCTGCGGCCCGGTCTATGATCTTGATGAAGTGCTGGCCGACCCGCAGGTTGCGGCGCGCGGTCTGCTCGAAGCGGTTGAATACCCCGGCGGCGCTGTGCCGGTTCCCATCGCGGCAACGCCCGTGCGGCTCGGCGGGTCGTCAGCCGAACTACGCCGCCGCGCCCCGCAACTCGGCGAGCATACAGACGAGGTGCTGCAAGAGCTTGGCTTTGCGGCGCATGACATCGCCGGCTTTCGCCACGAAGGCGTCATCTAGGGCGGTATTCAATCGGGAGTAGCGCAATCTAACAGATTGCGCAGCGACTCGCGCAATCGTTAGATTGCGCTACTAAGGAGAGACTATGGCAACGCGAACTATCAACGGCATTGAAGAATTAAAGACGCTCGTCGGCGAAGAGATCGGCGCGAGCGACTGGTTCGAAGTGACGCAGGCGCGCATCAACGCTTTTGCCGACGCCACCGAAGATCATCAGTGGATTCACATCGACGCCGAGCGCGCCAAAACCGACTCGCCATTCGGCGGCACCATCGCGCACGGCTTCCTGACGCTGTCGCTGTTACCGCACCTGGCGGCGCAAGCCTACCGCGTGCAGGGCAGTATCAAGATGGGGATCAACTATGGCTTGAACCGCCTGCGCTTCGTTTCGCCTGTGCCTTCGGGGTCACGCGTCCGCGCGCGCTTCACCTTGCAGGCGGTCGAAGACGTCGCGGGCGGCGCCCAGCTTACGGTCGCCGTCACGGTCGAGATCGAAGGCGGCCAGAAACCGGCGCTGGTCGCTGAGTGGCTGACGCGCTACTACCTGTAACGACCGGCGAGCGCATTGTCCAGCGAGTGCGGCACACGGCGATTTATCGCCCGCGCTTTGTGTAAAACTTTCGCCCCGGTATTCTTTGGAGCCGTTATCGATTGCGGTTGCCCTGTAGCGCCATCTAACAGATTGCGCGAGCCAGTGCGCAAGCTAACCGCCGTGCGCTACAGCCGTCCACCTGTGCTGCCCGACTGCGCGTTTGCTTGACGCCTTCCGAAGCGCTCCGGTATAACACGCGCGGAGAAAACTATGGCAGGCATCACTCGATTCGGCGCATACATTCCTTATTACCGGCTCACTCACAAAGACATCGCCCGCGCCTGGGGCGGTCGCGCCGGCGACGCGGAGCGTGCCGTCGCCGCCGCCGACGAGGACTCGATCACCATGGCCGTCGAAGCCGTGCGCGATCTGCTCGCCGGGCGCGCGGCCGGCGACGTGGACGGCTTGATCTTCGCCAGCACGACTTCGCCTTACGCCGAAAAGCAGGCGTCGGCGCTCGTCGCCACGGTCACAGACCTGCGCCACGACGTGCGTAGCGCAGATCACACCAGCTCGCTGCGGGCGGCGACCTCGGCGCTCAATGCGGCGCTCGATACGGTTGCCGCCGGGTCGGCTTCGCGCATCATCGTCACGGCTGCCGACACGCGGCTCGGCGCGCCACGCTCAATGAATGAACGCCTGTTCGGTGATGCGGCGGCGGCGATAGAAGTCGGGCGCGATGGCGTCATCGCCAATCTGCTCGCCGCGCATTCGACGGTTGACGAAATGACAGACCTCTGGCGCAAGCCGGGCGAGCCGTTCGTCGCCGGCTGGGAAGAACGCTTTGCCATCACGCAAGGCTATCAGCGCGTGGTGCGGCAGACGGTCAGCGAGCTGTTCGAGCGCACAGGCATCGGCCCCGCCGAAATCTCCAAAGCCATCTTTTATGCGCCCGATCCTGGCTCGCTGGCCGGCGTTGCGAAGGGGCTGGGGCTCAAGGCCGAACAGATCCCCGACCACCTGCTCACGTCGGTCGGCAACAGCGGCGCGGCGATGCCGGCGCTCGTCCTGTCGTCGGTCCTTGAGCAGGCCGAGGCCGGCGACAAGCTGCTCGTGGTCGGTTACGGCTCAGGCGCCGACGCCTTGTTGTTTGAAGTGACCGAAGAGATCGCGCGCGAACAGGCAGTGGCGCGGCGCGGCGTGCGCGGCTACCTGGTGTCGAAGGCGAGCCTTGAAAGTTATGAGCGCTACATGAAATTTCGCGAGCTGGTCGAGACCGAAGCGCCGCGCCGCCAGATGCCTTCGGCGTCGGCGACGCAAATCTGGCGCAACCGCGACGACATCTATCGCTTCTATGGCCACCGCTGCTTGAACTGCGGCAAGGTGCAATACCCGCGCCAGCGACTCTGCATCGCCTGTCAGGCGCGGGACCAGTTTGAAACCTTGCGGCTTGCGGATAAGCAAGCCGCGGTCTTTACCTTCACCGTAGATTTTCTCAATGCCGACCCCGACCCGCCGACGGTGATGACGGTCGTTGATTTCGAGGGCGGCGGGCGCGCCTACTTGCAGATGACCGACCGCAACCCGGCAGAGGTGCGTATCGAGCAAAGGGTCGAGATGACCTTCCGCCGCATGTACGAAGCCGAAGGCTTCACCAACTATTACTGGAAGTGCCGCCCGATCAGATAAAAGAAGGAGGCAGGAGGCAGGAAGCAGGAGGCAGTCAAGAGAACATACGAATGGTCTTGACGGTCAGCAGCAGGTAACGAAGAACCATAACTGCCTCCTGCCTCCTGCCTCCTGCTTCCCGCTTCCGCCTCCTGCTTCCTGCCTCCTGCCTCCTTCTTTATGGAACCAATCCGCCAATTGCGCGTCTAAACATCACAGAGCGCCGCCGGAGCTGAGAATTGTGCAAGGCCCGCCGGCTTATGGCGTTCTCCCGCTGACACGAATTCCCCAGCCCGGCTCCGACCCTCATCCACAAGGAGTCTCACATGAAAACACTGGCTGCTCTCCTGGCGAGCGTTCTGCTGGTCGCGCTGGCGCTGGCCGGTACGTCGCGTCACCGCACGGTTAAAACAAGCAGACCGGCGCGGCAGGCCGCCGCCGCGGCGCATCAAGACTGGCGCGTCGGCTCGCCCGCAAGCTTTGACAACCTGACCGTCTTTCCGGTGCTTTCCGAGCAGGCCGCGAGCGTTGACGACTTCATCACCCTCGACGAAGGCTTGCGCAGCGGCAAAGTCATCATCACCGAACTGGGCGGCGACGGGCGCGCGCACCGCCTGCGCGCCCACCGACGGAGCGATGATGATGCCGAAGTCAACCGGCTGGCGCTGACCAACCGCTCCGGCAAGAAGCTGATCCTGATTGCCGGCGAGATGATCGTTGGCGGCAAGCAGGACCGCATCGTCGGCCACGACTGCGTCATTGAAGCGACGGCCAGGCCGGTGCCGATTGATGTCTTCTGCGTCGAGCACGGCAGGTGGTCGGGCAGCGAGAGCTTCGGTCAGAGCCGCGGCGACGGCGAGGGAAGCCTGAGGGAGAGCCGCATCAGTCAGCGGCAACGTAGAGGCCAGGGCGGCGGCATCGGCAGAGGCGCGGGCGGCGGCGTCGCGGCGGGCCACGGCTACGTAGCCGGCGGCGCTCCGGGTGGTGTGGCCTCCGGCGTCATCGCCATGCCGGTGGTGCGCGAGAAGGCGCAGGCCAGCAAGAGCCAGGCGGATGTCTGGGCTAAGGTTTCTGAAACCGTTGAGGTCAACGGCGTGAGCAGCGATACCGGCGATCTCAAGAGCGTCTACAAAGACAAGCATGTGAACCGCAAGCTGGACGATTACGAGCGCGCTTTTAAAAACAGGATGCAAGCCGCAAACATTGTCGGCGTGGTTGCGGCAATCAATGGCCGCATCATCTCTGCCGATGTCTTCGCCAATCACAGGCTCTTTCAAGCCTACTGGCCGAAGGTGCTGAAGTCATACGCGCTGCAAGCGGTCAGCGCCACCGAGCGACAGTCGCAAGAGGTTGCGCGCGGCGACGCCGAGGCTTATCTGGCGCGCGTCGAAGGCGCGAACGCGGCGACCGGCGACCAGGGCGCTTACCGGCTGGTCGAGAACCAGTCGAGCAAAGACGCTAGCTTCGAGCTGGAAAGCCGCGCCGCCCGGCGCACTCTAATCCACTTCAACCGCGTCAGCAAGGAATGAGCATACGACGCGGCGATGGGGCGACAAAGCGATAGGGCGATGGGGCGGAGGAACAACACCGAATCTCATCGCCCCGTTTCTTCCCCCTGTCGCCCCATCGCCGCGTCGCCCTGTCGCCCCATCGCCGCGTCACCTTTCGCATCGTCTGACTTGAAAATACCGCCGGATATGGGTAGCGTACAGGCTTGCTTGTCAGGCTCCATTGCAAGCTGCTCGCGATTCACCCAAGTTAGACGCGAAAGGAAAGATTCATGCAGAGAGTTATAGATGTCTGGCGCAGCCCTAGCCTGAACCGCCAGATGGAGATTGTCACGTATGGAGACTACGGCTTCCCTTTGTTGCTGTTCCCGACCGCTGCCGCTGACTTTCTAGAGTATGAAAGGTTCCAACTGATTGATGCCATCCGGGACTTGATTGAGGCGGGCCGCGTCAAGGTCTTCTCGATCAACTCGATCAACCGTGATTCCTGGCTGAACGATCAGGTGCATCCGCATGACAAAGGCATTCGCCAGGCACAGTACAACCAGTACATCAGCCGCGAAGTCGTGCCCTACATCTGGAACAGTTGCCGCGGCCGTGTTGGCATCATCACGGCGGGCGCCAGCCTCGGCGCGTTTCACTGCGCCAATCAACTCTTTCGCCGCCCCGACCTCTTCGACGGTATGATCGCCATGAGCGGCGCGTATGATATTCGCGGCTATTACGACGGCGACTATTACGACGACAACGTCTATTACAACAACCCTGTCGATTACCTGCCGAACCTCGGCGGCCACGACCTCTGGCTGCTGCAACAGAAGCGGCACATTCACATCGTCACCGGTCAGGGCAATTACGAAAACCCGGACGCTTCGCGCCGCCTCGCCGGCATCCTTTATAACAAGGGCATCACCTACGAGCTGGCCTTGTGGGGCTACGACATGCCGCACGACTGGCCGACCTGGCGCGCCATGTTGCGTTATTACCTGAGCGAGAAGTTTTGAGAGGAAGAAGTCAGGAGTCAGGAGTCAGAAGTCAGAATAAAAGCAGAGGCGATAGCCGACTCCCTTATTCATTCTGACTCCTGACTCCTGACTCCTGACTTCTTAAAAGAAGCATGCCCAACGAAGAACACGTCAAGTGGTACAGCCACCGCATGGGGCGAGACATGGACGTGCTGGTTCATGGTCACGCCGGCGCGCCGGTCATCGTCTGCCCAAGCTCGTGGGGCCATTATTACGAGTGGAAAGACTTTCTGATGGTCGAGACGCTGGCCGATAAGCTCGACGCCGGCCACATCCAGCTTTTCGGCGTCGATAGTCATTGCGCCGACTCGTGGTATAACGACCAGATACCGCCGCGCGAGCGCGTCCGCCGCCACAACGTCTGGGAAGACTACGTGCTGAGCGAAGTCGTGCCGTTCATCCGCTCGCGCAACCGCAACGATTATTTCATCACCGCCGGCGTCAGCTTCGGCGCCTACCTGGCGGTCAACCTCGCCTTCAAGCATCCCGGCCTGGTGCGCAAGACCGTGGGGCTAAGCGGCTCGTATCGCGTCCAGCGTTTGCTCGACGGCTACTATGACCAGGACGCCTATTACAACTGCCCCGTCGCTTATATGAGCGGCTTGAGCGACGAGTGGTATTTATCACAGATTCGCCGCATGGAGATTTTCCTGGTCACCAGCGACCGCGACCTCGGCATCTGTCGTGAGCGCACCTATGATATGTCGCGCGTCTTGACCGAGCGCGCCATTCCGCACAGCCTCGACGATTGGGGCGGCGAATTGATTCACGACTGGCCGAGCTGGCGCAAGATGATCCGCCACTACCTTTGAAACGCGGAGGACGGGTTGGATGAATAAACTGCAAGATCAGGTAGTCATCATCACCGGCGCGTCGGCAGGCATCGGCGAAGCCAGCGCCAGGATGCTGGCGCGACAGGGCGCAATCATCGTGCTGGCGGCGCGGCGCAAAGAGCGGCTCGATCAATTGAAAGGCGAGATTGAAGCTGCCGGCGGGCGGGCGCTGGCCATCGCCGCCGACATCACCGACGCCGCGGGCCGCGAGCGCCTGGTGAGTGAAACGCTCGCCGCCTTTGGTCGCATTGACGCGCTCGTCAACAACGCCGGCTACGGGCAGCGCGGCCCAATCGAGATGGTGCCGGTCGAAGCCATTCGCGAGAATTTCGAGACCAACCTCTTCTCGCTGATCGCGCTGACGCAACTGGTGATCCCGGTCATGAGGCGGCAGGCGAGCGGGCGCATCGTCAACATCAGCTCGGTCGCCGGGCGCATTGCGCGCCCGCTGTCGAGCATCTATGACGCCACGAAACACGCTCTGGAAGCCATTTCCGACGGCCTGCGCGGCGAGCTGGCGCCTTTCGGCATCAAGGTGGTGGTCATCGAGCCGGGCTTCATCGTCACAGAGTTCTTAGGCGTCGCCAACGAGCGCGCCCGCGACGTGATCGAACAGGACAGCCCGTACAAGCCGTTCTTTGAAGGCTTCGCCGAAGGCTATCAGCGCATGCGCAAGATGGCGGGCCGCCCCGACGACATCGCCGAGCTGGTGCTGAAAGCCCTGACGCTCGACCGCCCGCGCCCGCGCTACGCAGCGCCGCGCCATGCGCGGTTGGCGCTCAGGGCCAAGCGCTGGCTGCCGGAGCGCTTGTTCAACCGGCTGGCGGCGAAGCAGTCGGGCGTGGACGAAAAGAAGCTGCGCGAACAAGCGCAGGGCCGCTGACCGCGAATGCTGATGATTCAGCCGGGGGAGTAGATGAAGACGGAAAAGAATATCAGTCCGGCTACGGAGTTTCAGCGCGAAGAAGACCGCGTCGTCGCGCGCAGCGCCGTCTTCAAAAAAGAGCTTGGCCTCACAGACCTGGCGCTCACCCAGATCTTGTTCATCGTCGGATTGCCGTGGATCGGCGTCGCCGCCAAGCAAGGCCCGTCGCATGTCGTCTTGTGGCTGCTGGCCATGCTGTTCTTCTACATTCCGTCGGCGGTCGTGGTCATCTATCTCAACCGCGTCATGCCGCTCGAAGGCGGGCTGTATCAATGGGCCAAGCTCGGCTTCAACGAGCTGATCGGATTCCTGGTGGCCTGGAACCTGTGGCTGTTCGCCATCTTGAACACCTCCGAGATCGGCCTGCAAGTGACGCAATACGTCCGCTATGTGATCGGCCCCGAAGGCGAATGGCTGACGGCGAGCCGCTGGTTTATCGGCCTGGTCAGCACGGCGGCCATCGCCTTGCTGGTCGTCCTTGCGACGGTCGGCCTCAGCGTCGGCAAGTGGGTTCATAAGGCCGGCGGCGTGCTGATGCTCTTGACCTTTGCCGCTGTCCTGATCCTGCCACTCTTGCACAGAGGGGGCGGCGCGGCGGGCGATGGCCACGGGCTCAGAATTGAAATGCCGATGCTCTCGCTGATGAGCTTTAATCTGCTCGGCAAGATGGGATTCGGGGCGCTCGGCGGTTTCGAGTATGTCGCCATCCATGCGGGCGAGTGCCGCGACCCTGTGCGCGCCATCAGTCGCTCGGTTATGTTGGCGGCGCCCATCATCGCCGTGATGTTCATCCTGGGGACGAACTCCGTCCTGACGCTGATCCCGCAGGACCGCATCGATTTGATCGCGCCCATCCCGCAGGTCTTGAGCGAAGGCTTTCGCTCGTTGAGCTTCGCGGCGGCCATCGTGCCGCTCGCCATAGTCGCCATGCTCTGCATACGGGTGGCGCAATCGAGCGTGATGTTCACAGGCAACACGCGGCTGCCGATGGTGGCCGGCTGGGATCGTTTGTTGCCGGAATGGTTCACGCGATTGCACGCCCGCTATCGAACGCCGGTCAATTCGATCCTCTTCGTCGGCGCGGCAACGCTCGTGCTGGGCGTCCTCGGACTGATCGGCGTCGGTAAGCAAGAAGCGTTTCAGTTATTGTGGAATGCGTCGGGGGTGTTCTACGCGCTGACCTACCTGGCGATGTTCGCCCTGCCGCTGCTCGGCTTGCGCGATAGCGATGCGCCGCGGCCCTGGTGGCTGAAGCTATGCGCGTTATCCGGCGGGTTGATGACCCTGCTCTACGTCGCGCTTTCCATCGTTCCCATCATCGAGGTCGAAAGCCGCGTCAGCTTTGCGGTGAAAATATCGGGACTGATCGTCGTGACCAACATCGTCGGGCTATTGATCTTTGTCGCCGCGGGCCGCCGCCGCGCCCGGGCCGCCCTTGAAATCCCCGCAGCCGACCGTTAGCATTTCTCTTTCTCATCATGGCAAAAACATCTATTCATCCACGCACGCAGGCCGTTGCGCGCCGGCTGCTGATCATCTTTGCGGTGCTTTGTCTGGCGGTGCCTTTGATGCCCGTGGCGCTGGCCGCAGTGCCGAGCGCGCCGTTCGTCTATATGAGCATGACGCGGCGCGATTTCGGCGATGTCTTCGCCGGCGAAGAGATCGAGCAGACCTTCGCCGTGCGCAATGACGGTGACGCGCCGCTAGAGATGCAACAGAAATCGCTCACCGGTCAGGCGGAGCCCGCGACTCAGTTGATGCGGGCGGCGTTGTATGGCGGCAGCCGGCTTGCGCTGAAGCCTGTGGCGCTGCGCCGGGCGGCGCCGAGCTGATGCCCGCCCGCGGACTTTTACTTCGATAAAGTCCTTCAGCCTGGTCAGGCTGGCGTCATTCGCATCCGTATCCGAACCAAAGACCTTGAGCCCGGTCCCATCGAGCAGTCGTACGAGTTGCAGACCAACGACCCGAAACACCGCATCATCAAGGTCACGATGGCGGCAACCGTCAAGCCGCTGCCGGCCTTCGTCAATCGTCTGAGCAATGCCGACATTGAGCACGGCGAGCAGGTCGGCGCCTTCATTGTCTGGCCGGCGGCGCGGCCTATCATCCCGCTCGAAGCCGGAGAGCGGCTGCCGCTTCTGCTGCGCATTCGCCCCGCCCAACCGGGCCAGAGCGTCAATCTCACGACCACAGGCGACGGCTACAAGCTGTCGCGCGAAAGCCACGGCGACGGCTATCTGTTGGAGGTGACCGCCGAGCCGTCTGCCAATGCGGCATCGCGCGTGCTGCCGCTGGTCGTCAAAGTCGAAGGCGGCGAAGAGTTGAAGCTGCAAGTCACGACCAGGACACAGGCTGAGAATTTGGTGACCACGCCGCGGCAGGTCGATTTCGGCGAAGTCTCTTTTGCGAAGTTGCAGGCGGGGGGAACGCTGTTCAGCCGGCTCGGCATTCGCAAGCAGGTCGGCAGCTTTCAGATCAAATCGCTAAAGTCGTCGCTCGAATTCTTGCAGGTGGATTCGCAGACCATCGTTGACGGCAGCAACTACCTGATTCGCTTGCGACTCGATCCGACACGGCTGCCGAAACCGGCGACCTACATCGGCACGCTGCACATCGAAACGACCGACACCACCCGTCCGCAACTCGACGTGCCGATCAAGCTGGTGGTGACGCCGTAGGGCAGGAGCCAGGAGGCAGGAAGCAGGAAGCAGGAGGCAGCCAACACAGCGGGATAAATGCAGAAGGCAGCAGGCGACGGTGCGAAGTTCACCGACCTGCTGCCTTTCGTATTTCAACTGCTTCCTGCCTCCTGCTTACTGCTTCACGTCGCTGGTCTCTTCGCGCCCTTCGAGGCGTTCGAGGCGGCGGCGCAGCGTTTCGGTGCGGGCGCGCAGTTGCGTGACCTGGGTTTGCAACTCGGCGATGCGCTGCTGCGCCTGCTGTTGCTGGCTGCGCGTGTCGTCTAAGGCGCGCTGGTATTCGGCGCGCAACGCCGCTTCGCCTTCGTCGCGCCGCAGAAAGCCGCGCATGGTGACCTCTTGCTGAATGTTCTTCTGCCGGCGCTGAATCTCGGCCTCGCGCGCGTCGAGCTCGATTTTGCGCTGCGTCGCCTGGTCGAGCTTGTCTTCGATCTTCGCCAGCCGCTCTTCTGAAAGCAACAACTCCAGCCCCAGCGAATTGCGGTCAGTGGCGCGCCGCAGCAGCTTGATCTCGGCGTTAAGCGCATCAATCTGCGCCGTCAGACTCACGAGCGTGCGGCGCATCTGCTCGTCGGAAGTGGGTGCTTCGGCCACGGCATCCGCCGGCGCCGGCGGTTCGGCCTCCGTCTTCTGCGCCGGGCGCTGTGTGCGCGGCCTGGCCGGTCTGGTTGTCGGCTCCTGTGCCGGGCTGGCAAGCGCGAGGAGTGTGGCGAAGATCACGGACAGAAAGATGGCGCTCAAGGTTCGCTTCATGCTCAATGCTCCTTTGTCTCTGCCATCATAATAAGTCCTGCGCGCCCACATCGGTTCCATTTTTTGCTCGGGCTTGCTGCGGCCAGAGCGCTTCTCCAATCAGTTTACTCCGACCACGGCCATCAGGACACAGCGACAGGAGCAGTTTTTTATAGGAAGGGTGGCCACGGCAGGGCCATTCAGTTCTGCAAAACAGGAATGAAAGAAAAACACAGAGACACAGAGGTATGGAGGCACGGAGGACTCCTCTGTGTGCCTCCGTGTCTCTGTGTCTCTGTGTTTAACTCATCTTTATCAATGTCGAGAACTGAATGGCTCTGGGCCACGGGCGGCGCTATTGCCGGATGGGCTTAGCGCCGGGCTTATCGAATAGGCCATCGTCAATCGGCAGGTTGTGTTTGACTTCGTCCAGCTTGATGTTGAACCGCTCTTCGTCGGTGATGCCGATGGCGAAGGGAATCTTGACGCCGTCCACCGCGCGGTAATCGTCATAATCTTCGGCGCGCTCCAGCTTGCCTTTGGCGTTCCATTCCTCGACGCGCAGCAGTAGGCCGGTCGTCGTGTCAAAGTACCAGCGCCTGGGCCGGGCATTGCGCGGCGCTTCGAGCAGGTAGGCGGCGCGGCCATTCATGGTCACTCGGCCTTTGAGGCTGATCTTCGGATACAGCTCGCGGAGTCTGAGCGGTTGATCGAAGGCGGCATCGCGCCGCGCCTGCGCCAGCTCCGCGCCGCCCATTTCGGCCAGCTCCTCATCGGGGACTTGCTTCCAGCCCGCCGCGCCATCGAAGGCTTCGGTCATCTCGATCTGTCCCGGCACGGTAAACCTGATCAGTCGCTTGTTCGGCGCTTTGCCGTAGATGACGACCTCTCCGCTGAGCGCCGTGGCGACGGTTTCGAAGCGGCCTTTCTCGACGCGGCTGGTGATAT
This sequence comes from Blastocatellia bacterium, assembly GCA_035275065.1. Lineage (NCBI taxonomy): Bacteria > Pseudomonadati > Acidobacteriota > Blastocatellia > Blastocatellia bacterium. Next base: position 18,338 of record DATENM010000090.1, on the reverse strand, counting down.
GATCGAGCGCCGCTCTGCCGCCGAGCGCCTCGACATACTTTTCAAGCACCTGCTCTGTTGTCACCGTGCCGAGCACCGAGGTATCGAGCGGCTGGGCCGCGTCACTCGCTGCCGGCGTCGTCAGGTCTAATCCGAGCAGCAGCTTCATCGCCGCCCCCGACAGGTCACAAACGAAGCACTCTGAGTCTGCCTCGTAGTTGCTCATGGCGACGACCGCAACGCCGTCGTCGGGGGCGAGAATCAGGAACGAGTTGAAGCCCGTGTCGCCGCCCGAGTGCATCACGATGCGGTGGCCTTGAATCTCATGCACGAACCAACTGATGCCGACCTTCGTCGTGCCCTTCGAGCCGATGGCGGCTGAAGGCTTCCACATCACGTCATAGGTCGAGGCTTTCAGTATCCGCTTGCCATCAAGCTCGCCGCGGTTGAGGTTGGCGATTGCCCAGCGGCTCATATCTTCAATGTTTGAATAGAGGGTTGAGCTTGGCGCGTGCGGGCGGTTGTAAGGGAAAATTTTGCTGACGACGACCTGTTCGCCCTGCGCGACATGCGGCGCGGTCAGTAGCTGCGGGTCAGCCTGACGCACGAGCAGCGTGCTGTGCTTCATGCCGAGCGGCGCGAGGATGTGGCGCTGCACGTAGTCTTCAAAACTCATCCCCGAAACTTTCGCGATCATATCGCCAAGCACTTCAAAGGCGATGTTGCTGTAGCGGCTTTTCTCGCCGGGGTCGCCGATCATCGGCAGACGACTGAGGCCGCGCACGTACCTCTCCAGCGCCCCGTCGTCGTACTCCGGCTTATCCCAGTTGTAGTTGATGGCATCGGGCATGCCCGACGTGTGATTGAGCATCTGGCGAATCGTGATGCGCGGGTAACGGGCGTCATTCAGCTTAAAGTAAGGCAGGTACTTGACGAGCGGCGCGTCGAGATCAACCTTGCCCTGCTCGACTAACTGCATCACTGCCGTCGCCACGAAGAGCTTGGTGACCGAGGCCATGTGAAAGAGCGAGGCCGGCGTGATCGCCCGGCTGGTGTTGAGCCGGGCGACGCCAAAGCCTTTCGCGTAAATCAGCTTGCCGTTTTTCACGACGCCGATGGCCAGGCCGGGAATGCGGTTTTCGCGCATCGTCTTTTCGATGATCGGCCCAAGCCTGGATTCGAGCAGTCTATCGTCCTGCCGCGCCGAAACGGCGGGCGCCAATCCGAGAAGTAAAACGACGAGTAGCAGACGCGGATTCATCTTCATAAAGTTTTGGTGGCGGAACCCTATCACGCTTTTATTGCGGCGCCACGGCTGATTTGCGCGCCAGCTTTTGTATCTGACTGATCGCCGCTTCAAGCTGCGGATCGCCGCCCCGCAAGAGCGTGGCGCGCGTCAGCTTCACTTCGACATCAGGGATGACGCCGCGCCCTTCGATGACGACGCCCTTCGGCGTCCGACATTCGGCGAAGGCGTAGAGCAGTGTTGCGCCCGTCGGCAACCGCTTCATGTCGGCGTCGAGATCGGCGGCGGCGGTGCGCACACCGACAATGACGGCGCGGCCAAGCTCCTGCATCGGCGCCGCGAACTGCTCGCTCGCCGAGCCGCTTCCCTCATCCACCAGAATGACGACCGGGCCGGCATAGGTCTTCGCTTCCGGCTGGACGCTGACGTTCTTGATGCCTTGCCGCGTCCGCATCACGTTGAAGACCGTCGGTTGCGCGAAGAGATGAGCGGCCATCTCCAGGCCAATCCTGTCGTCGCCGCCGCCGTTGCCGCGCAGATCGATGATGATCCCCGGCGCATCGCCCATTGCCAGCATCGCTTCGTGAATCGGCTGCTTGAGCTTCGGCAGAAATTGACTGAAGCGCAGGTAGCCGATGCCGCCCGTCAGGCGCTTCGTTTCCATTTCGGCGTACAGGGGCAACCCTTCGATCAGCACCATCTCGCCTTTGTCTTTGTCGCGCACCATCGTGACCTCGTGCGCGTTGTCGCGTTCGTCCAGATAAACCATGCGGACTGCGGTGCCGGCTTTGCCCGCGAGCACATCCTCAATCTGGTCGGCGACCGATTCGCTGGCCTGCGCGAGCGTCTGACCCTGGCCTGAGCTTGCGGCAATCACTTTCTCGACAAGGGTGTCATCAACCTGCTTGATGACGAATCCCGGTCGCAGGCCGGCGCGCGCCGCCGCCGAATCCGCCTCGACCCGCGTGACCAGCACCTGCCCGCCGATGAGCTGGTACTTGATGCCGACGCTCGCATGGCTCTCCTGCATGCCTTTGAGCATCTGCGGCGCCATCACCCAGTGGTGTGACTGGTGCAGCTCGCCGAGCATCTGGTTGAGCAGCTTGTAAAACTCTTCATCGTTTTTCGCGGCCCGGATGCGCGGCGCGTACTGCTCGCGCATCTTCGCCCAGTCCACGCCGTTGTGGTTGGGGTCGAAATGCTTGTCGTTGACGGTGCGCCAGACGATCTCGAAGGTGCGTTCTCTGAGCGACTGCGGCGTCTCTGTGATGGCGGTCTCTGTTGCCGCGCCGTTTTTCTTCGGCGAACCGGCAGGGTTTTCAAACTTCGCGTCGTCAATCTCGGCGTCGTGCTTGACCTCCGTGACTTTGAGCCGGAGCGTCGTGCCTCCGTCATCAAGGCGGCGGATGCTGAAAGGCAGCTTGACGCCGTCCACCGTTCGGTAATCGTCAAAGTCTTCGCTCTCGGTGACCTGGCCATCGGGCGTGCGGCTTTCGCTACGGATGAGCAGGCCGCTTTCGGTGTCGAAGTACCAGCGTTTGGGATTCCCGACACGCGGCGCTTCGAGCGCGTAAGCCTGGCGCGTGCCGACCTTCTGTTTGCCGACGAGGGTTAGCTTCGGGAACAGCTCATGAAACTTGATGGGCAGGTAGAAGTCGGCTTCGCGCTTCTGGAATCCCGGCATGGCTTCGGCCTCGTCATCGCGGGGCTGTTGTTGCCAGGCGGTCGTGCCGTTGAAGCCCTGCCGGTAGGTGCCAAAGCTGGGGGACTGCAAAATGGTGAACTGTTTATTCGGCGCTTTGGCATCAATCTCGAACGTGCCCTCGGCTTGGAGCTCGGCGCTGCTGAACGTCCCCTTGATGACGCGGCGCGACAGGCGCTGCAACGCCGCTTTGCCGCCGAGCGCCTGCACGTAGCGGTCGAGTATCTGGTCAACCGTCGGCGCGGCTTCGCCGGCTTGCGCCGCAGCGGGGCGCGCGGCTGATGCGGGCGCGCGGTCTTGCGCGCCGCCGAGCGCCGCCAGCGTCAACAGCAAAAGGATCATTGGCAAACTTCTTTTCATCGGATAACCTCGCAACCATTAGACTGCAACTGCCGCGCTCCGGGCAATAAGTATTGCGGGAACGCGCTCCATTTCTTTAGAATTAAGCTTGCGCTCAGGTTGATTTTCGCGCGCGTTTTGATGGCCGCCTTCCACGCACCAGACCATACCTGAACACGGAGCGGGCAGTCTTTAGAAAGCGCTCAAAAAGTTCTTACAAAGTTCTCACAGCCGCTATGACGAAGTATGCAAAGCACTTTTATGATTTCGCGCCGTTCCGCGTGGACGCCGTAGAGCGCGTCTTGTTGCGCGACAACGAGCCGGTGCCGCTGACGCCCAAGGTCTTTGACACACTGCTCCTGCTGGTCGAGAACCGTGGCCGCACGGTCACCAAAGAAGAGATGATCGCCTGCCTGTGGCCTGAGAGCTTCGTCGAAGAAGGCAGCCTGTCGCAGAATATCTTTCTGTTGAGAAGAGCGCTCGGCGGCGACGCGCAAGGCAACAAGATCATCAAGACCGTGCCCAAGCGCGGCTATAGCTTCGTTGCCGACGCCATCGAAATCCGCGAGGACGTGACCGAGACCCGCGAGAGCGAGGTTGATACGGTCATCGAGGCGCAGCGTCATGAGGAAATCGCCTTCGACGCGCAGGCAGCCGACCCCGCGCCGCCGCGCCGCCGCGTCGTCACCCCGGCGCTTGCGGGCCGGTCGCGCGCCTGGACGCTGGCCCGGCGTCTGCTGATCGTCGCGGTGGTTTGCGGCCTCGCCGGCACGGCTTATCTTTTGCGAACGGCGGGCAAATCAAACGGCTCAGCGGGGATTCATTCAATCGCCATCCTGCCGTTCACTTCGTTGAGCGCCGAGCCGGATGATTATCTCGGGCTGGGGATGGCCGACGCCTTGATCACGCGGCTCAGCGACACGCGGCAGATTGCCGTCAGCCCGACCAGTGCCGTCATCAAGTACGGGCGCGCCACCGACGCCTTAACCGCCGGGCGCGAGCTGAACGTCGATTCGGTGCTCGAAGGCAAGGTGCAGATGGCCGGCGACAAGGTGCGCGTTACCGTGCAGCTCTTACGCGTCAGCAATGGCGCATCGCTGTGGGCGCGGTCGTTCGACGAGAACTTCACCAACATCTTCAGCGTGCAAGACGTGATCTCTGAGAAGGTCGCCGCGACCTTGATGTTGAGCCTGACCAGTGACGAGCGCCGCCAACTGACCCGCCGCTACACCGAGAATGTCGAAGCCTACCAGCTCTACTTGAAAGGCCGCTATTTCTGGAATCGCAGCGCCACGAAAGATATTGAAAAAGGCGTCGAGTACTTCGAGCAAGCCATCGCGCAGGACGCCGGCTTCGGCCCGGCCTACGCGGGGCTCGCGGATGCGTACGCGCTGCTCGGCTATCGCTACGACACGCCAGTGCAAAGAGAGGCGATGGCCAGAGCCAAGGCGGCGGCGCGGCGCGCCCTGGAGATAGATGATCGGCTGGCTGAAGCACACAGCGCGCTTGCCCTCGTGCTATTCCGCCATGAGTGGAACTGGCCGGAGGCCGAGCGCGAGTTCAAGCGCGCTATCGAGCTCGATCCCAATTACGCCATCGCGCATCATTACTATGGCCGTTACCTGTCAGCGGTGGGCCGCCTCCCTGAAGCCATCCGCGAGCTTCAACTCGCCCAGGAGCTTGATCCGCTATCGCTGCGCATCAGCACGACGCTTGCCGAGCTGCTTTATCTCGACCGGCGCTATGATGAAGCTATCGAGCAGTTCCGCAAGGCGCTGGAGATGGACCCGAATTTCGCGGCGGCGCATGAATTCCTGTCGCTGGCTTACGAGCAGAAGCAGCTTTACCGCGCGTCTATCGAAGAAGCGTTGCGCGCCAGGGCGCTCGGCGGCGGCGCGCCGAAGGCGTTAGATGAATTGCAGCGCGCTTATGAAAAAGGCGGGATGAACGGCTTTCGGCGACAGTCGCTCAACCTGCTCAAAGGCCGACTCGATGGCGGCGCGGTTGCGCCCTATCTCGTCGCTGTGCTCTATGCCTGTCTCGGCGACAATGACCGCGCCTTTGAATGGCTGGCGAAAGCCTACGAAGACCGCTCGGTATGGATTGCTTATCTCCGATATGACCCGCGCCTCGACGCCCTGCGGAACGAGCCGAGATACAAAGCCCTGCTCAAGCGCATCGAGTCGCCGGCCTGAGAGCGAGTCTGAAAAGACAGCTCCGTTAGGAGCGTGATGTTTATAGTCACGGGTCGGTTTATTCATCAAGCTCCGTAGGAGCGCAATGTTGATATTGCGCTCCTACGGAGCTTGTTTCTTTTTCATGCCTGTAACTATAAACATCGCGTCCCTACGGGACTTTTCAAACACGCTCTAGAGCGGTTTCCAGCCGGGTGTAGCGCAAACGGTTATTCCAACATAGAATTCCTGTGCCCCCGGTAATGTTTCGCCGACAATCCGGCTCTTATTTAGTGAAGGCTGATGAATCGGAGTTGCGGTCTTGCAAGAGATGGATGCGCTTATTGCGGGTGTGCTTGATTCGCAGGCTGACCTAGCCGACAGGCACCGCGCGTTCGCTGAAATTGTCGCCCGCTTCCAGGACATGGCCTTTGCCTGTGCGTATGCCATCCTCAGGGATTACTACCTGGCCGAAGACGCCGCGCAGGAAGCCTTCATCACCGCATGGCAGAAGCTCGATCAGCTTAAGGAGCCCGCCGCCTTTCCCGGATGGTTTAAGCGAATTGTCTTCAGCCAGTGCCATCGCCTGACGCGCGGGCGGCGGCTGCTGGTTCTGCCATTGGACGCCGGGTCGGGCCTTGCCTCAAGCCGCCCTGACCCGCAAGCCATCGCCGAGAAGCTCGAATTGTCTGAGAAGGTACTGGCGGCGGTCGGGGCGCTGCCCGACGGCGAGCGCATGGTGACAACGCTCTTTTACATAGACGGCTATTCGCAGCATGACATCGGCGACTTTCTTGAGCTACAGGCGACGACCGTGGCCAAACGGCTCTTCTCTGCCAGGCGACGGCTGAAGCAAGAACTGATCGGCATGCTCAAAGACGATTTACGACAGCACCGCCCCTCCCGCCGCAGCGACTTTGCCGAGCAGGTTCAGGCGCGACTTCGCCCTTTCGCCGAGTCGGACTGGGAGACGGTCTCCTCGATGGCCTGCGGGATGGCCGGCGATCCTCGCGACGCGGGCGACTGGCTGCGCCGCCGCCGGCAGTTTGACGAGAGCCGTCTGATCCGCCGCCACTACGTCGCCCAACATGCCGAGACCGGACAGGTGCTCGGTTACGGGGCGGTCGAGCAGACGATCTTTCTGCCGCAGTACCAGTTGCTTTTCGTCGTCGCCCCGGAGCACTGGCGCAGCGGCGTCTGCGACCTGTTGCTCGACCAGTTGATGAAAGACCTGCGCGAGGTCAATGCCATTGCGGTCCGGCACCGCAATGACGCGCGGCTCACCGAGGCGCTGGAGTTTCTCAAAGCGCGCGGCTTTGTCGAAACCGATGTGGTCAGAGAATGGCGACTGCCTGTCACCGAGTTTGCCGCCGCGCCTTTCGCGTTGCTTGCCGAGCGGGCGGCAGGCGAGGTGTCGATTGTGACTTACGCCGAAGCGCGCGAGCGCGACCCTTTGTGTTTGCGCAAGCTGCACGAGCTGCTCAATCCGGTCATGGCCGACGAGCCCGGGCGTCAGCCCTTCGCGCCCGTCCCCCTCGACACGGTGGCGCGGTGGTTCTCGGCCCGCGGCCTTCTGCCCGATGCCTGCTTCATCGCCATTGATGGCGACCGTTATGTCGGGCTGACTAGCTTGCGCCTGGCCGACGAAGTCGCCGGCAGCATCACACAAGGGTTCACCGGCGTCCTCCGCGAATATCGCCGCCGAGGCATCGCCGCCGCGCTCAAGCTGCGAGCCCTTGAATACGCTCGGCAGCACGGCTATTCGTTCATCCGCGCCTTCTGCCATCATCTGAACCTTTCGGCGATGGCGCTCAATGAAAAGCTCGGCTTCCGCCAGCACCTCGCTCACGCGACGCTGGAGAGATGCCTGAGAGAAGTTCAGCCGATTGACCCGGCGGTCTATGACGATTACGTTGGGCGCTATGCCTTCGACGCCGCGCACCTGGAAACGCATCAACTGCCGGCCAACCTGACGGTCAGCGTCAAGAAAGTCGGGGCGCGGCTCATCAGTGAGATCAGAGACATGCAGGATGAGCTATTCCCCGAATCCGAAAACCGCTTCTTCATCAAGATGCATTATGGCGAGGTCGAATTCCTGCGTGACCAGCAGGGGCGAGTCAGCGGCCTGACCTACTGCGAATCAGGAAAGGCGATGTGCGCCGCCAGGATCGAATGATCCGATGTGGCGCAAGCTGTTAGCTTGCGCCAGCCACTGCGCAAGCTAACAGCTTGCGCCACATAAAGGAAGGCTTGCGATGAAAAAAGGATTGCGCTTGATGACGGTCATGGTTGTGCTGCTGATCGGCGGCTTCAGCCTGCTTGATCGGAGCGAGGCCGCCGCCGCCGCGCCCGCGGAACCGGCGCAGGAAAAAACCACCGAGCAAATGTATCGCAACATACAAGTCCTGAAAGGGCTGCCGGCGTCCGAGTTGCAGGCCATTATGGCGTTGATGACCGGCGCGCTCGGCGTGAAGTGCAACTACTGCCACGTGAATCCATTCGACAAGGACGAGAAGCCGACGAAGCAGACGGCGCGCATGATGATGCAAATGGTCTTTGACCTCAACAAAGACCGGTTTGCCGGCAGAGCGACGATCACCTGCTACACCTGCCATCGCGGCCAGCCAAAGCCTGTGGCGGTGGTCGCCCTCGGACAAAACCTCTGGCAAAGCCCGGCGGGCGCAAAGCCTGAGGCCGCATTGCCGAGCGTCGAGCAAGTGCTTGAGCGTTACGAGCAGGCCCTCGGCGGCAAAGCGGCCCTGACGCGCCAGACCAGCCGAATCCTGAAAGGCTCGCGCGTCGGCGCTGACGGCGTCCTGGTGCCTGAAGAAGTCTATCAGAAGGCCCCGAACAAGCTGCTGGTGGTGACCAGCTATCCTGACATCGTCTTCCGCAGCGGGTTCGATGGCACCAGCGGGTGGGCCAAAAGCAGCAAGGGGGAAAGTCAGATCGGCAGCGAGCAGTTAGCTGAAATCGTGCGCGATGCCGAGTCTTATGGCAACACGCGGATCAGAGAACTCTATTCGCAAATGGCGGTAGAGGGCCGCACCCCTGTCGGCGAACGCGAAGCAATTGTCGTCAATGCCACGACGCGCCAGGGGCTGTCTGAAAAACTCTACTTCGATTCGCAGACCGGCTTGTTGATCCGTCGTTACCGAGAATCAAAGACCACGTTCGGCCCGTTCCCGACGCAGACCGAGTATGAAGACTATAAAGAAGTGGATGGCGTTAAACTGCCCTTCAGCATCCGCTGGTCGATGCCGGGCCGGAGCTGGGGCCGCAAGATCGCCGAGGTCAAACAAAACGCCGCCATTGATGACGCGGTCTTCAACCCGCCTGATGTGAAGCAGTGAGCTTCTCGTTCGTCGAACGCGTCAGCAGGCGCGCGCGATGAATCAACCGGCAGCGAGCAGCTTGTTGATTTCGGCGAGCGCCGCCGCTGCCAGCCGCTCATTGACGCGGTTGCCGTAGAGCGCTTCAACGATTGAAGAATAGAAGTCTTGGAGCGCGCGCTCGGTGTCGCTTACGGGCGCCATTCGCACATTCAGTTGAACGCGACTGAGGTCGGCGTTCACGCCCAGCGCCCGGCTGTCGAGCGCCTCCAGCCGAAAGTACATCACGCCGACGAACGCTTCACGCCCGGCGCTTTCCGTCAATGGCAGCGCATGCACAGGCATCTTCGCCGACTCGTTCGACTTCTTGTCATTTTCGCTTGCCAGTTGCTGCTTTTCTTCAGCCGTCGCCGTCGTGTCGGATTGCGCCCCGGCGGCCAGTAGCTGGCGGCGCACCGGCGAAGCGCCGACGCCGCCCTGCGTGGCTTCCAGCGTGGCATGCACCTGTTCAAGCGAGCGCTGCTGTCCTCTGGCGCCTGTGACCGTGAGCCGCCCGGTTAACTGGAGCTTGCCCGCGGCAACCTCTGCGCGCTGCGGCGCGTAATCGAACTTGTAGACGGCACCGTGAACGTCGAAGCTGCCGCCGAAGCCGCGCTCTTTGAGCAGCGCCGCCATTGAATGAATCTTCATCGCGCTGCCGACAGCGCGCCCTGCCGCCCGCCCACTTCTGGCTTTTTTCGCTTGTGCCATAATCACTCCGATTTTGGATTTTGGATTTTCATGGCTTGGCGCTTCGCCTGGCGATTTTGGATTGAGGGACAGGACGTGACCGCTTGGTGCTTCAGTCTGCTAATCCAAAATCCAAAATCTAAAATCCAAAATTAAAGATTGCCGCGTTTGTGTTCGTCAGCGATGTACTCGCAGGCGCGCATGGTCAAGGCCAGAATCGTCAGCGTCGGGTTCTGGTTGGCCGAGTTGACGAAGGCTGCGCCATCGGTGACAAACACATTCTTTGCGTCCCAGCACTGGTTGAATTTATTCAGCACCGACTTCTTCGGGTCGTTGCCCATGCGCGCCGTGCCTAATTCGTGGATGATGCGACCGGGCGTAGTGACCTTGCCGCCGGTCGAGACGACTTCGGCGCCGGCCGCGCGCAATATCTCTTCGCTGGTCTCGGCGGCGTCACGGGCCATCTCAAGCTCGTTGTCCGAGTGCTGAATGTGAATCTTCAACACGGGGATGCCCCAGGCGTCAACGATGCCCGCCGGGTCTATCTCGGCGTAGTTCTCGAAGCGCTCAAGCATCGCCGCGCGCGTCGTCATGCTGACCGGCGCGGTGTAGTAGTAGCGCACGCGCTTCTTGAACTCTGAGCCGAAGCCCGGCACCACCGCGGGGTTCTTGGCAAAGCCGGGAAAGCGTGACGCGCCGGCACCGCATTCAAACCCATAGCCGCGCAGGAAGCGCGGGTGGCGCGTCTTCTTGTCGAGGTTGCGGAAACGCGGAATGAACAGCCCCGACGCCTTGCCGTCTTCATTGATCGGGTCGCGCCCGGCCAGAATGTGGAAGTAGCCCGACGCGCCGATGCCGCCGAAATGATCCACCAGGTAATGGCCCAGCACGCCCGATGAGTTGCCGAGGCCGTTCGGATGCTGGCGCGATTTCGAGTTCAACAAGATGCGGGTTGATTCAAGCGTCGAAGCGGCGACGACGACGACTTTGGCCGACGCTTCCAGCTCTTGCCGCGTCACGCGATCAACGAAGGCGACGCCTCTGGCGTTGCCGGTGTTGTTATCGATGATGAGGTGGCGCACGACGGAGTTTGGCCTGAGCGTCAGCCGGCCCGTGCGCGCCGCCACCGGCAGCGTCGAAGCGACCGAGTTGAACATCGCGCCGACGTCACAGCCTTTGCCACACTCGCCGCAGAAGTGGCACTTGTGGCGCTGCGGGCGCATCCACGGCCTGGGCTCGCCGGTCACCTGCGCCGTACGCATGACGATGCCGACGCGCCCGGTCTTCTGCGCGCCGCGACGGAGCATCTGTTCGCCGCAGGTCAGATTCATCGGCGGCATGAATTTGCCGTCGGGCAAGTACCAGAGCCCATCGCGGTTGCCGCTGATGCCGACGAACTCTTCGGCGCGGTCATAGTAGGGCTCAAGCTCTTTGTAGCTGATCGGCCAGTCGTCGCCGTAGCCGTCGTGCGAGGCGGCTTTGAAATCCAGATCCGAAAAGCGCCACGACAGCCGCCCCCAGTGCAAGGTCTTGCCGCCGACGATGCGGGCGCGCACCCAGAGGAACGGCTTGCCGGGGTCTGTGGTGTAGGGATGCTCTGTGTCTTTGACGTAGAAGTGGCGCGAGAACTCGCCCGCCGTGTCCTGCATCCACTGCTCTTGCGCCTTCCAGCCGGGCGGGCCGAGGCCGCGGTACATCGATTCATAGGGCCACTTGTGCGACATGAAGTCGCGCTCGGGATTGACCGGCGGGCCGGCTTCCAGCACCAGCACTTCAAAGCCGCGCTCGGTTAGCTCTTTAGCGGCCATGCCGCCCGAAGCGCCCGAGCCGATGACGATAGCGTCATAGGTTTTCTGTTTTGCCATGATGGCCTCCAGCAAACGGAAAAGAATTCACCGCCAAGACGCCAAGAACACCAAGACAGCCCCAAGCCTTCTTTGCGTTTCCTTGGCGACCTTGGCGTCTTGGCGGTTAGAAATTAATCGCCCTGTTCGTCGGCGGCCAGTCTGACCACTTTATAGCCGCCCCGCGCTTTGTCGTGCAGCCAGATGCCTGTGAAGATGACGATCAGGATGACGGGCAGGATGGCCATGTAACGCAGCGCCATGCGCGGCCCGGCGTTGTCATAAAGGCCGCCCATAATCCATGTGAAGATTGCCACCGACAGCGTCCCTGTGCCGCCGATGATGGCCAGCGCCAGCGCCCCGCCTTCGGGGAAACGTTCGCTGGTCACGCCCAACATCGTCGGCCAAAAATAACAGATGCCGATGGCAAAGATCGTCGCCGCGGCGATGGCGGTCGCCGGCGAATTGGCCATGCTCAAGCCGACCAGCCCGATGGCCGACATCGTCGCCGAGCCGATCAGCAGCCCGATGGGTGAAATGCGATGGACGATTGGCCCGGCGAACATGCGCCCGACCGCCATCAAGCCGTTGATCCACACCAGCACCAGAATGCCGCCCGCCGCCATGCCTGCGGTGCTTGAGAGAATGTAGGCGAGCCACTGGTTGGTCGCCAGCTCCGTCGAAGCCGTCAAAATCATGCAGAAGAGCAGAATCAAAAACAGCGGGCGGAGAATCGCTCGGTACATGCCGGCGGTGCTGACGCCTTGTTGAACGCGCTCGGTCGGCGGGAACTTCTGACCGAGAAACAAGAGCCCATAAGCAATCGTCGGCAGCAGGATGAAGGCCATCTTCACCTGCCAGTTCATGTGCATCTTCGCCAGCGCGTAGGCCGCCAGCCCGCCGATGACGTTGCCGCCGGGGAACCAGACGTGCAGCAGGTTCAGCTTTTCGGTCTTGCGGTCGGGATAGATCGTCGCCGTCAGCGGATTGATAAAGGCTTCGACCAGGCCGTTGCCCAGGCCGATAGCCAGCGTCCCGGCAAACAGCATCCAGAAGCCATTGGCAAAGATGGTTAACGCCACCCCGGCGACGTGCATCAGAAACGCCAGCCCGAAGATGCGCCGCATGCCTAAGAGGTCAACAAGCAGGCCGCCGATGAAGATCGACACGCTAAAGCCATAAGCCCATGCGCCGGTGGCTTTGCCCAGTTGTTCGTTGCTGAGAGAGAAGGTCGTGCCCAGGTCGCCGAGGATGTCAGCGCGAATCGCGAAGGTCACCGCAGTTGCCACCAGTGCGATGCAACTGGCGACAAACAGGCGGCGGCGCTCGGCATCCGTAATCGTGACCTGCCCTTGCTGAGATCGTTGTGTGCTCATGCGCGTCTCACTTTCTGAAGAAATAGAATCTGACGTTCCATCAAGCGGCATCCTTTGGGTGCGGCGCAAGCTAACCGCATTGCGCCAAATTACCAATTGGGCGGCGCGCCGACCGGGTATTGCTCAAGGTCTAGCACCGACCCCGTCACGCATTCGCTTTCATCGCTGGCAAAGTAGATCGCTGCCAGCGCGATGTCGCGCGGCAACAGCAGTCGCCCAAACGGGCGTGTGGCGACCGCCTCTTCTAGCCAGTCTTCGCCCTTGCCTTCGGCGAGCTTGACGCGCTGCTCGTTCGGCGTCAGCGTCCAGCCCGGATTAATCTGATTGACGCGGATGCGATATTGATTCAAGTAGCTCGCGGCATTCTTCGTCAGCGTCATCAACGCGCCCTTGGATGCCGAATAGGCCATCAGCTTCGGCTCGCCGATGTAGGCATTGACCGAGCCGATGTTGATGATCGAGCCACGCTGCCGCGGCTTCATATACGTGACGGCTTGCTGCATGCAGATGAAAGCGCCGCGCACGTTGACCGCAAAGATGTTGTCCCACATTTCGACCGTGGTGTTTTCGATGTTGCCGCGCGTGCTGATGCCGACGTTGTTGACCAGCACATCAAGTCGCCCGTAGGCGGCGACGGCGCGATCTATCAGGGCGCGACAATCGGCTTCGCTGCTCGCGTCGGCGCGCTGAAAGATAGCCTGGCCGCCCGCCGCGTTGATGCCGGCGGCAAGGGCTTCGCCGCCGTCCGTAGCGATGTCAGAAATGACCACGCGAGCGCCTTCTTCGGCAAACAGCCGGGCGATGCCTGCGCCCATGCCTGCGCCCGAGCCGGTGATGACTGCGACATGATCTTGCAAACGAGCCATAGTTAAAAATGCTCCGCAATCTTTGCCCGCAAGTAGCGGACGGATTCTCGCAAGTCGTCCATACCGTTCTCGCCATCTTCGATAGAAATCCAGCCGTCGAAGCCTTCGCCGCTTAGCGTCGCAAAGATGGCGTCATAATCATTCAGCCCTTTGCCGATGACTCCGTGCTTGAGCCCCTTAGCATAACCCACCGAGCCTTCGTGCTGCTTCAGGTCTGCAAGCGTGCCGCTCGCGAGGTATCTGTCCGAGGCATGCATCGAGACGACGCGGTGCTTGACGGCGCTCAAGACGGCGAGCGGGTCTTCGCCGGCGACAATCGCGTTCGACGGATCGTAATTGACGCCGAACCAGGGCGAATCGATCTGACCGATGATCTCCAGAAAAACGTCGAGGCGCTGGGCGAATTCGGGATAGCGCCAGTAGCCATCCTTGTAATGATTCTCCATCGTCAGCACGACCTTGCGCGACGCCGCGTGATCGAAGAGCGCGGTGATGCACTCGACCGTCCAGCCGACGCCCTCGGCGCGCGTGACTTCTTCGCGCCGCTGTCCCGACAGCACACGGCAGTAGCCGCCGCCGAGCCGCGCCGTCACATCGATGACGGCCTTCTCGCGCTCGACTTCAGCGCGGCGACTCTCGGCGTCCGGGATCGTGAAATCGGGCGACGCGCACATCATCGGCGCTTCCAGCTTGAACCGCTCAAGCTGCTGCTTGACGCGCTCAAGATAACCGGGATCGAAGCTCTCGAAGAACGCCGGGTACATCTCGACGCCGTCGACGCCGAGCGATGCGGCCAGCTCGATCCACTCGAACAGTGTCATCGTCCGGGTGACGCACAGCTCGTCCATGTAACACTTCGGGAAGACGCTCAGTTTGGGCATAACAAAGTAGTCAGGAGTCAGTTGCCAGTTATCAGTTATCAGTTGCCGGCAGGAAAGAGTCTGCACTCAATGACGAATCACTGACCACGGACAACTGGCAACCGGTAACTGGCAACTGCTCATGGTTTCAGCACGGCTTTGACGTACCTCCCCGTATGCATGCCGTCGAAGCTGTCGCGCCAGTTATCGAGCGGCGCGATACAACTGATGATCGGGTCGAGATTGATCTGACCCGCGGCCAGCAGGGCGACGACCTTCTCCCAGTTCTTGAAGGTGTGGCTGAAGCTGCCCTGCAAGGTAATCGCTTTTTGCACCAGCGGGTCGAGCGAGAAGCCTAGCGGCTGCGGCCCCCAGCCGACCTTGGTGATCTGCCCGCCGGGGCGCACTATCTCTAGCGCCGGCTTGAGCGCCCCGGCGCTTCCCGTCGCGTCTACGACCAGGTCTGCGCCGAGCCCATCACCCAGACTGCGAATCAGCTCCAGCAAGTCGGTCACGTCACCGTTAACCGCATGCGTGACGCCGAGCGCGCGGGCTGCGTCGAGCCTGGATTCGTCCTGGCTCATGCCGCTGACGATCAAGGTGCCCGCGCCGCTCAGTCGCGCCATCTCGGCGGCCAGCAATCCGATGGGGCCGGGGCCGAGGACGACGACGAGATCGCCGGGGCGAATGTGGCTCTTGATGGCGACGGCGTTGTAGCCGACGCAGCACGGCTCGGTCAGCGCGGCACGCTCGAAGCCGAGGGAATCGGGAATGTGATGTAGACAACGTTCAGGCACGCGCACGAATTCGGCCATCGCGCCATTCGTGCCATAGCCGAAGCCCGAGCGCCGCGGGCAAAGGTTGTATTCGCCCGTGCGGCAGTAGAGGCACTGGCCGCAGATCGAAGCGGCGGTTTCGGAGACCACGCGGTCGCCTTCTTTAAAGCCGCGCACGCGACGGCCTGCGCGCGCCACCTCGCCGCAGAATTCGTGACCGAGCACGACCGGCACGCTGACCGGCCAGCTCTGCTCGTTGTGATACTGATGGATGTCGCTGCCGCAAACGCTCACCGCGCCGACTCGGAGCAAGACGTCGTCTTCACCGACTTCGGGCACCGGCAGCTCGCGCAGCTCGACGGCCCGGGGTCGCAGCTCGTACTGCACCAGCCCGGTCATCACCTCGGTCATCCGCGAATCCTCCGCGTGATCTCCGCGAGCAAGGCTTGCAAATCGCCCTCGACGACGTTGAACGAATCGGCGGCGATGGCCAGCGGCGCGCCGATGACGACGAGCGGCGCACCGCGCTTCGGCATGTCAATCGCCTCTTCGACGGTCAACCCGCCGACCGCCTGCACGGGGATGCGGACGGCGCGCACCACGGCGTCCAGCTCGTCGAGCGGGGTGAGTCGCCCGCGCCCTTCAGCCTGCGCGCCGTTGCGCTCGTCATAGCCTGTGTGATGCACGATGTAATCTACGCCGAGGTCTTCCATCATCCGCGCCGCCGCCGGCTTATCGGCGCAGGCGAGATCATCGCCCATGATCTTGAGGCCGAAATCGCGCCCGGCCTTGACGACGGCTTTGATGGTTTCTTGATGCGCGCGGCCCATGACGACCAGATGCGTCGCGCCCGCCCGCGCCACCATCTCGGCTTCCAGGTAGCCGCCATCCATCGTCTTCAGGTCGGCGACGAGCGGAACATCAGGGAAGGCGGCGCGCAAGGCGCGCACGCTGTGCAAGCCTTCGGCCAGCAACAGCGGCGTCCCGGCTTCGAGCCAGTCTACGCCCGCCGCCACGGCGATGCGCGCCGTCTCCAGCGCCTCGCCGAGGTCGGTGAGGTCCAGCGAAATCTGCACGATAGGGGGATGCATATCAATCTTGTGGTGGCAAGTTATACCATACGCCGCGGAGCAATTGAAGCGGGGAAGCGGATCACGTTGACCTTCTTGAGCATGATCTGAAAGCTTCGACGCTCAGCGTCACAGCGACTCAAAGAAAAGGTCGTCCGGGTAGCAATAGCCCCACTCCTCACCGGGCTCGAAGGATTTGATGATCGGGTGCTGCGTGGCGTGATAGTGTTTGGTCGCGTGCTTATTCGGAGAGCTATCACAACAGCCGACGTGGCCGCAGGTTTCGCACAGGCGCAGATGCACCCAACGGTCACCGATCTTCAGGCAATCTTCACAGCCCTTGGCGCTGGGCGTAACTGATCGTATCTGATCGAGGTGGGAGCACTGAGGCGTCATGGTCTTTCCCTCCATTAACGAGTTCCGCGAAGGATGCGGCTAACACGATACGGCGAAGCATGCGGTCAGGCAAAGATCAGCCGCCGGGGCGCTCTAATGCCGCGCGGTCCCAGTGCGCGAGGTCGGCCCCCGCCTCATACGTGCTCTGGAGAAAATCCATCAGCGCGGCTTCGGGCGAGTCGGCTTGTCGCATGTCATCATAGAGCAAGATGAATTCATTAAGCTGCCCGCTGTAGTAGGCTTGCTCCGGGCGAATTTTCGCTTCGTTCAAGCCGGGCGGCGGCGGCGCGGTATAGGAATAGAAAGCGGGCGCGTAGATCATGCCGTCCGACTGCGAGCGTTCGACGGGGCCGGCGGCACGCTGACCGGGCCAGAAGCCGTGACTGATACATTCGTGCGAGTAGGCTTCGCGCGTAATCAAGTCCGCTCCCTCGCGCTCCGGTGCCAGTCTGCCCGAAAACCGCGTCACCGCCAGATCGAAGCTGCCCCAGAAGAAATGCACAGGGCTACACTTGCCGAGAAAGCGCGAGCGAAACTCGGTGAATACGGTGTTGGTGCGCTCCAGAATGCGCCAGAACCGCTGCGCGTATTCGGGGTCGTATGCGGTGTTCTTGTCATCCTGCTCGAAGGGAATCGGGTCTTGCACCTCCACGGGCACCGGCCAGATGTTCACCTCGATGCCGAGACCGCCGAGCATGCGTTTCACTTCGCGGTGAAACTCGGCGACCGACCGTGGCGCCAGCGCGAGGTTTGCGGTTGCCCCGTCGTCACACTTGATGAGGAGTTGATGGTCAATGAAATCGAAGTCGATCTCAAAGCTGCGATTCCGGTAAGGCATCGCCGAAGTGGTCAGCCCGCGCGCCGTCACATACAGCGGCACATTCCACCAGTGGTTGACGACAGGGGTTTGCGCTAGACGGATCTTGCCGACGACCTGCGTCCACATGTGCAGCGTCGCGTAAGTGTCCTGCCACTCTTCCAGCGGCAAAGCCGGCCAGATGTCATTCTTCAATGATTCGCCTCCTTGTGATCTTGAGTAGATCGAAGAGCGCTGATGCGACGCCGTTAATGACGCCCGCCTCGCTGTGTTCACGGCCCTAGCTTATCGCTTCGGCGTCCAATCATGGCCCTGTATCGGGAGAGCGTCAAGCTCAAAGGTCGAGCCCCATGCGTTCACGTAGCGGCTGCCTTGCGGCTCGGCAGCCGGCGCTTTGTCCGTCTCGCAACTCAGAGGTGCTGGCCCCTTTGCCTTCCCGTTCAGAAGAGCCGGCAAGACTATAGCCTCGGCGCATATCCTTCATGGATGATGGCGTCTGCCTGCCAATGGTCAGTGGCCGGTGAGGTAGGGTAAAGAAGGTAAGGCATTGGAAAGCGGACACGATACGAAAGAAGAGGCAACGCACTCGCGGTTTTCGCCGGGCGGCATGCCGGGCGGGATCTGCAAGTCGATGCCCGCTATGAGAAGGTGCGCGAAGGCGGCCTGGTCATTGACGAGGCACTGTTACAAGCGGTCGGCTGCAAGCGGTAAGGGTCGAACTCGACGTGCTGCCAGAGGTTGTTGCCGAGCTTGAGGTCTTTGACGCCGCCGTGGGCGGTGTAGCTGAACTGGCTGAGGTAGTGGGTGGTGCCGCTGCTGACATCATTGAGGC